>JABSPG010000293.1 GCA_013214445.1 Ekhidna sp.
CTCACCACACTCAACATGTTGACCCAGTAAGCGACCTGCGTCACATCTCCCCCTGCAAGTAGCGAGAACATTCGTCCAGTTAAAAGGAAGAACGGAGCTCCTGGAGGGTGAGGAACCTGTAGTTTGTATGAGCAGGCAATGAATTCCCCAGCATCCCAAAAACTAGCTGTAGGTTCTACTGTCAGCACGTAGGTTACAAGTGCCACAAAGAAGGCAACCCAGCCAGTGATGATATTGATCTTTTGATATCCCATAATTGAAATAATGTGAACGGCGAAATTAGCAATTAACCCCAAGATTGAGGGGAATTAATACGTAGGATTTGTACCACGCGATTCAAGAAAGAAAAGTAAAATCAATGAATAAAGGACGTTGCTCCCCATTCGTACTTTTTAGGCCTTGGTATTTTAACAATTTTTAAGAGTGGTAGATTTAGTACACCATCATATAGAATCCCAGCCACACAAAAAAGAAGAGGATGTAGGTGCTCAGGACAATGTAGGAAGATATTTTAAGTTTTTTTCCGCTCATAAAATAAATGCCAAGAATCAGAACCGGCCAGTATAAAAGCTCAAATAGGTTGATGGATTTGAGCGGATAGTGATATTTTGGATCGATTTGTGTGTAATCCACCAAGTTGATTAGAGAAAAGGGATAGAAAGCCATGTAGTCGTTGTAGTCAGGGTCGGTGTAGAATAGTGTAAACCATAGCACCTTGACGATTTCTGGTAGGAAGAACACTAGCTCTGCAAGCATCACCATTTTCCACAATTGATTGAAGTGAAGACGATACCCAAACATGAAACAGCCAATCCAAAGTATCAGTGTAGTCCAGGTCCACTTCCAAGCAAGGAAAAAGGGGACACTCAGGTATTGGATCCCAAATAGGATATCAAATACCCATATTTCTCCACGTTCATTTAAAACCTCAAATGCTGCAATGGTGTCTATGATAAAGATTCGTTTGACAAAAAGCAGGGCGAGGTATGTAAGGCAGATGATGAAAAACATGCCTTTTCCATTGAAGTCGAACCAGTCTTCAAGAAATTGCTTTCTGTATTTAGATAATCTTTCAGTCATTTAGATTTGTGAGGTACACATGAAAATAGCATTCAAAAATATCATGGTATTCGCCTTTGTCCTATTAAGCATGCAACTTCGTGCTCAATGGACGCAGGATCTGCTGAATGCAGACACAGCTAAGTACAGCTTGCTGATTAATCCCTTCATTCAGGTGGAATCGACTGAGGCAGTGAATGCCATGTACAATTTTGAGTTTGAGAAAGCAGATTCACACTTCACTTACCTGGAAAAAAATTACCCATGGCACCCGTTACCGTACTTACTAAAGGGGTTGAACTATTGGTGGCAGATTGTTCCAAATTACGATAATGAATCTTACGATGAACCTTTTTTGGCCTACATGGACAGGACTAAGGAGCTGGCTGAGAATGTGTATGAAAAGTATAATGAAATCGAGGGAGCGTTTTTCTTAGCTGCAGCCTATGCCTTCGAGGGTCGGTTGTACTCCGAACGTCGTGAGTATCGGAAAGCAGCAGTGGCTGGTAGCAGGTCACTGAAGTATTTCGAGGAGTGCAAAGGACACGAGACCTACAGTCCGGAGTTATTGTTTGGTGACGCACTATTCAATTACTATGGTGAATGGATCAGAGATGAGTACCCGTTGCTTCGTCCGGTTATGATGCTCTTTCCTAAGGGAGATATGAAATTAGGGATAGAGCAACTGAAGGAGGTCACTCGAAATGCATTCTACTCCCGTACAGAGGCACAGTTTTATCTGATGCGTATTCTTTCCTCAGGATCCAATCGGGACCTTCCCGAAGCGGCTAGAGTCGGGAAGATGCTGCATACTGAATATCCGGATAATCCCTACTTCCATCGATATTACACACGTTTATTGTATCAGTCGGGTCAATACGATTCGGCAGCTGAGAAAGCCTTGGAGATCTTGGATCACATCGAGGCAGGGAAGCCTGGGTATGAAGCAAACAGCGGGAGATATGCTAGTTTTTTTCTGGGGCATATTTACGAGATGCGGTGGCAGCATGATGAAGCCAGGAAGTATTTTCAGCGAGGCTTGGATTACGCAGAGCAGGCAGATGCTACAAAAATGGGTTATTACTTCTATTCCCTGTTGCATTTGGGGATCATTGAGCAAAAGGAAGGAAATAAGGAGCTAGCGAAAGACTATTTCAAGCAGGTAAAGAAAGCAGCCAATAGAAGCCACCCCACTCATAAGGATGCACGGACCCGGTTGAAGAGACTCTAAAACTGAAAAGCTTCCAGCCATTTGTTTTTATTAGCTTCTACGCTGAAGTCTTTCAACACTGTTTTCCTACCCTCTTGGCCCATTTGCTTTCTAAGAGCAGCGTCATCGATTAATTGAGATAACTTTTGAACCCACTCTTCTGTTGAGGAGGCGAGCATCCCATTTTTGCTCTCCTCTATTATTTCAGCGTTCACCCCCACAGGAGACATGATCGTGGGAATTCCCAGTGCCATGTATTGGAGGCCTTTCAATCCACACTTGCCTTTGCTCCAGGCATCATCCGGCAGTGGCATGATGCCAATGTCTATATCACACAAGTCTTCGATTTCAGTGTCTTTTTTCCAAGGTAATCCTGTGATCTGAAGCTCATTATTCTCATAGTTGCCATCTCCAATTACTTTGAATCGGATCTTATCGCCATACTTTTCTTTAATAATCTTCAACGGCTCTAATGCACTCTCGAAATGTTTAATGGTAGAAAAGCTCCCACTCCACCCAATACATATAGCTTCTTCTCTGCCTGAGATCTCCATTGGTGAATATTCTTCTGTGTCGATTGTGGTAGGTATGATCGTCACATTGGAGTTATGCTGAAGTGCATAGTCCCTTAAATATTCATTACCAGCGATGATAAGATCACAATAGGAAATGATCTTTCCTGTCTTTAGCGGATTTTTTAATTTTTGAAAGAATGATTGATTGGGATTCTCATCTTGTAACCATATAGAGTCATCAAAGTCAAAAATGAGTTTAGCCTTTGATCTTTTAAATAGCCATTCAAAAAACACTCCGAAAAAAAATGCATCCCTATAGACAAAAATGTAATCGTATCTATTTGCTTTGATAACATCTCCTAATCGCTTGAAAATGGAGCTGATCCCTACCTTGATTTTTCCGAAGAGGTTTCCTGATCCATAAAACACGTTATCCTGATCAACATTGAGCATGTTGGAATAAGTGATTTCAAAACCATGACCTTTTAAATAATCGAGGTATTGTTCATGACGAAACCGTTGACCAGGTGAGCGATCCTTGCGGTGAAGGGTTAGAAAAAGGATTTTAGGCATTAGTCTTCCAGCCAGATTGGAGGCAGTTTTTCGGTGATCTCAATGTTTTCAAACTTGGTGCTTTTTTTAATGCCCGTTTCTTTTGCCCAAGCTGCCATCTTTTTCAGCCCATCGCTCAACGAAGTTTTACTGTATTCTCCGAAAATTGCTTTGACTTTTGAGTGGTCCGAATGTGCGTGTAGCACTTCATTTCTCGCTTCTAAGTATCTCAATTCACCATCTATTTCCATTGCTTTCATGACTTCAGTGGCTAGTTCCTTCACGGAATATTCTCTATCAGCTCCAATATTGAATACTTCTCCATAGCATTCTTTGTGATCCACACAGTCAGCAATGATATGTCCAATGTCTCCGACATACGTAAATGCTCTTGTCTGACTCCCGTCTCCGAAAACAGACAATGGGTTTCCTTGCATAAGTTGATTCATGAAAATCCCCACTACGTTTCGGTAGCGATCTCCAAGGTTTTGATATTCACCGTAAACATTGTGTGGCCTAAAAATGACGTAATCCAGGCCAAACATTTCATGTGAAACTTTTAGGTCCATTTCCACAGCTAATTTGGCAATGCCATACGGGTCTTCAGGTTCTGGAACCATGTCTTCTTTCATCGGAGGAGGTAAGGCACCATAGGTGGCAATCGAGGAGGTAAACACAAGGCATTTTACTTTGTGTTTGATAGCTTCATTGATCAAATTGACACTCCCTGTTAGATTATTGGTGTAGTTGAATCTTTTGATGAAATGACTCAGTCCTTCTGCTGCGTAGGCAGCAAGGTGGTAGACATAGTTAATTTTGTAGTCATTGAACAGCTTTTCCAGTAGTTGGTGATCATTGATGGAGCCATTGATGAAGATGGCATTTTGCGGTACATTTTCTTCAAATCCTCCGCTAAGATCATCGAGAACGATTACGTTATCGCCTTTTTCAACTAAGTGTTTTGAAACATGGGCTCCAATAAAGCCGGCACCACCTGTTACTAAAGAGTAGGTCATTGATTAGATATTTTTTACAAATAAAGGGAACTTAGTGCAAGTAACGGAGATACCACTTTTGAAAAACATAAATAGACCAGATTTGTGCATGCACATCACCGGGGTTTTGTGATGAAAGCCGCTCTTTGAGCCCAAGAATGGCTGCTGGATTTAACAGGTTTTGACTTTCTAAGAAATCTGGATCAAATACTACCTGATCGATTTCTGATTTCAATTCATTCCTAAGCCAGCTGAGCATGGGAACCTCAAATCCTTTCTTAGGTCGATGATGTAGTTCTTTTGGGAGGATGTGTTCAAAGGCATCTTGTAGCACCTTTTTCCTTTGACTCCCCTCAACTTTGTAATGATTAGGAAGTGATCTTGCGAAATCAATCAAGTCTTTGTCCAAAAAGGGCACGCGCACTTCCAGGCTGTTGGCCATAGACATCAAGTCCACTTTGGTAAGCATGTCTCCAGGAAGCACCATTTTCAGATCTTGGTCAAGAAAGGCACGAAGGTCAAAGTTTTTGTTCTCCAATGCGTTCAGCGTCTCTTGAATTTGATCCGGATCTGGTTTGGTCTTTAGTAATCGTTCTGCTCGGTTGTCAAATGAAGCTAGGAACCAATATTTTTCTGTTGAGCTCATTTTGAGCAAACTAGCGTACTTATCTACTCTTCTGATTAGATTTCCAAGAGTACTTGATCGTGATTTGGGAAGAGTGGCCAGGATGGGTTGAATGGCCTTTAAAAACGTGTTGGTAAGGGTTGGATTTTCTGATTTACTAAAAGCAAAATGCTTGTAGTACCCCCCAAATAGTTCATCTGCACCGTCACCAGAAAGTGCTACTTTCATCGTTTCACTCACTTTTTGTGAAAGAATATAGGTAGGGATTGCGGACGAATCCGCAAAGGGTTCATCCAAGTAGTCTACCACATTTGGAAGCGCTGCTAGCAGGTCGTCATTCGTAAGCGAAAAGGTGGTGTGGTTCGTTTGGAATTTGTTTGCTACTAGTTCTGCATAGTGGGTTTCATCAAAGAAAGCGTGTTCTTTATAACCGATGGAGAAGGTACTGAGGTCACGGTTGAACGTTGAAGCCATAGACACCACTGCGGAAGAGTCCGTCCCCCCACTGAGAAAGGCACCCAAAGGAACATCTGCAATCATTCGGCGCTCCACTGCCTTTTCTAAATTGCTGACTACTCCGCTTTTTGCATCTGCATAGCTGTAAGCAGTAGGGGCTGTATCAGAAAAAGACCAATAGGGTTGAATGGTGAGGCTATTTCCACGGATCTCCAGGTAATGACCTGGGAGCAGTTTTTTCACTCCCTGA
>JABSPG010000294.1 GCA_013214445.1 Ekhidna sp.
TGCAAATGAATAGTTTCCTGAAATAAATCTATTGAGCTTACCCCATCCATGAGTCAGCATCATTCCTCCCATTCCAAGTCGTAAAACAAGCGATGCTAAATTTAAATGTACCATATTCTAATGCTTCTTTATTTTTACTGCCCGTTTGTAGACCCGAGGCGAATTCAAGATTACCTTTAATGTATTCCAAAATCTAACCCAAATATTTGGTTGATCCTCATCCTTCTCTTTCACTGAGAAGAATCGTATCGTCTTCTTTAGGGTATTGTCCAACAGTGCTAGATACATTAGGATTGTCATGAACCAGATGAAAGCTATGTTGAAGTAGTAGGTAGATATTTCATAATTGCCGATGATCTTTATCGGAGCATAGAAATGAGCTCTGCCTATGTGAGAGTAAGGACGCATGTAGATCGGGTCCTTTTTTTGAATTAACTGGCTTTCTCCTCGGTATACCATATCTAAATGGGCGCGGTTCATCAGTAGATCCGCTAGAAACTGATTGTGATACTTCTTCTCAAGTTCTACAAATCCTTCTCTACCAAGTTTTTCTACTACTCGAGCATATAAATTGTCTCTATCACTTTGGGCATTTAGGTATTGATCAGCGAAAAAGTCTTTTGCTCCAAGAAGGTAGCTTTCTAGTCTTTTTCCAATAGAGGTACTGAAGTATTCTGGGGTAATCTGCTCCAGATATGGGAATTGCCTTAATCCATGGATATCGTTCAAAGACTCTACTTCATGTCTAAGAATATCAAAGGAATATGACCTACCTGACCAATCAGCGCTATCGCGAAGTATAGACTTGTTAATGGTAAGCATTTCCGGGACCATAAAGGATCTATACACCGAATTCTTGCTTATTTCTCTGTTAACCTCGAAAAAGTACTCTTCATATTCATTGTATCTAAACTGCGCAACTGCAAGTGCTTCATACGCCCACCTGGAGGCCATCATGTCGCCTACAATCGGAACGTTCTTTTGATTATTTAGCGAATGATGCAATTCATCAAACTTAATCATGGCTCCTCCTAAAAGTAGCTGAGGCACTAAAATGAATGGAATCAGTATGTAGATATTGATCACTGAGTTTAAGGCCGACGAGATGTTAAGCCCAACAAGATTAGCAAAGCAAGATACTGTGAAAAGTACTGCCCAGTAGTACAGTGTCATTCCGTGGATCTCCAAAATAAAATTTCCAATAAGGACAAATGAGAGTGTCTGCATGGCCGACAGAACGAACAAGAATGCAATCTTCGAATTGATGTAGCTTAGACGCGAAAGGTTTAGAAAAGATTCTCTCTCCAGTATTTGCCGATCTTTATAAATCTCCTGCGCACTTACAGTAAGCCCCATAAAAAGTGAAACCACAATCGACATAAACAGGTACACTGGAAGATTTATGTTTTCTGAAAACGCATAGACATTTTCTGGTGAATATTTTGAGAAATAGCCTAGTATGAATGCTAGGAGCGGTGCTTCTAGTAAGTTGATTAGGATGTATTGCTTATTTGCAAGCTTTGATAGCAGATTTCGTCTGCTGAATATCTTGAATTGATGCCAGCTGTCAGGAATTCTAAAGTTAGTAGGGGGTAGGACTGAATCGTATTTAAGTTTGGTTAGCTGCGGGAGTAGATTTTCTTTATACTTAGAGTACCAGACTGAAGGATTTACACGTCTCTTCTTTGTAGACCGTCCACGTTCGTCAATTTCCCTTGCTTCTATTATCTGAAGCATTTGTTCAGGGATTACATTACCACATCGTGGACACTCACTTTCTGCTGCATTCACCTGTGTGTTCATGGTTTTGAAATAGACCACAGCATCAATAGGATTGCCGTTATAGATGGGATAGCCTCCTTTATCCAAAATCCATAACCCATCGAAGAGTTTAAATATTGCAGATGATGGCTGGTGTATTATTGAAATTACCAGTTTACCTTTTCTTGTGAGGTCCTTCAAGAGAAGCATCATTTTTTCAGAATCCATTGAGGATAAACCTGAAGTAGGTTCATCCACGAACAAAACTGATGGTTCTCGCATCAGCTCGAGTGCAATGTTTAACCGTTTTCTTTGACCTCCCGATATCGTTTTATGTAAAGGGTCTCCAACTTTTAGATCGGTGATATCTTCAAGATCCAAGTCTTCAAGTACTTTGTTTACGGTGGCATCTATGAGCTCTTCCGAGAAGTCGCTGAAGCAAGTCTTGGCATTAAAGTATAGATTTTGATAAACCGTAAGCTCTTCAAAGAGTAGATCATCTTGAGGAACGTATCCTATCACACCTTCTGTAGTAGCTTGTTCGATTGAAAAGCCATTGATATGAAGTCTACCACTGTTCAAAGGAATCTTTCCGTTCAGAATGTTCATCAAGGTAGACTTTCCGGTACCACTCCCGCCCATAATTCCAATCAGTCTACCCGAATCCTCGGAGAAAGAAAAAGGTTTAAGGCCATTATGACTATTCTTGAATTTGAATTCGATCTTATCACCCGCTAAAACGACTCGAGTCTTGGATTCCTCTTGAATGAACTTTCTTGTGATCTCAGACTCATATATGGAATTGATATTGGGACCCTTTATGATCGATCCAGGCTTTAAGATGTAAGACTTTGCAATGATGATCTTAATGCCCTCCAAGAAGAGGTTTAGGGGACCATCGTACCTGAAAACGAATGTGTCTACACTTTTAAGATAAAGGACGGTAATACGACCAAATAGATTCTGAACAAACAAGTGTCTGACCTCATTTGTAGCTTTTTTCTTTCTAATGATCCAAGCCATCTCTTCAGGCCATTCTGTTTGCTTGTTGTCTATAATCAGGAGCTTATCCTTAGTTATTTCCTTCTTTTCAGGCTCGAGAATAAAGTTCTTTAAGTTATTTACATCTTCTTGATCTAGATTAAAGTTTAGGGCAACAAGAGCTGCGAATTCCTCTTCTTTAGCAGTCACCTGAGCATCGGCTCTAACGAGCTCCATGAGTTGCATAAACACAACCAGTCTTTCGGAGCGAAGAAGTTCCTTATTGAGTTGATTGCAAATCTTTGCAATCTGGAGAATGCTGGTACTATCTATCGTTGATCCCTCAGCATCTTTCGTAGTGGGAGTGGCTTTGTAAAAGTTGAGATAGTCATAGAATAATTTAATGTACTCTGCTGTGAGAGTCTCATTATTGAGCGTCTTTAACAGATACGGCCGAATCACTAATTCACCCGAATCAACAGCGTCTGTGTCTTCTTTGGCACTCTCAATGATGGCAAAGAGATGCACAAGCGCATTAATAATGGATTCGGTCATAGTTGGGTTTAATGATAAAAAAAGCCCCAACTACCAGTCGGGGCTCTAAAAATATTATTTCAATCTTGATTATCCAACGATATGATCTCTCATCTCTTGAACCCCACTTGAAATATCATTGAATTGTCCCTCTGTCATCTCCGAACTTTCACCTAGCTGTTCATAGACTAGGTTGATGTAAATTAAATTAGGCAGGACCTTAGAGACATTCTCGTCATCTTTGTATTCATTCATTAACTCTACAAGCTTGGATACCTGAGCTTTCTGATTAGCCAACACAGTCATCAGTTCTCCTTTGTTTTCGCTCATCTTTACAAGTTGGCAAGTGATATGCAATCCCTCAATCACACTACCAGCAATTACAAGAATGGATGTCTTCTCCTCACCGTTTTGGTTCAAATAATTGTAAGTATCATAAAAAGATTCAGTCACAATGAATATAAGAGAGTCGATATTATCCATGTTATTCTCAATGCGCTGAGCCATTGAATTATTGAAAGCAGAGGTTATATTAAGTTGATCAATAAGCTTTTTTGATACGTCTAGAAAATCAATTGTCTCCTGAGTCTTGTCAAAAGTAGCTGCATAGCTCAGATCGGCTCCATAAACTCCAAGATTCGCTGCTTTTTGCCAAGTAGCGACATATTGGTCTACCTTACTAGGACTGTTGATAATATCTCCCGAGTAAGACGTGTTTGCATTGCCCAACATTTGCGAGACTTCAAATGCAGTAGGTAGGGGATATGTGAATTCTTTTTCAACAAAAGTTTCTATTTCTTCTTTCTTTTCAGCAGTAGATTCTTCGCTAGCTTTTTTTCCACCACCGCAGGATAGCAAAAGCAATGAGGATGCAAAAAATGATAGGTATACTAGATTCTTTTTCATATGATTGGTTTGTTTATCATCAATTCAATTTCAAGATTAGTCCAATAATCTTTTTCATCAAACTCTTCTTGAAGGTATTTAACTTATTTTAAGCCAAATTTAGAAGAGTGCCAAGCTCTTTCATGCAAATAGTAGAATAGCATTTTTAAAGCACTTTCAACCAAGCTATCCCGGAAGCCTTCTGAATTGCGGAAGGATCTTCTCGGAAGACAATGAATGCTATCGTAAAAGTTGTAATTGATGCATTAACTCTCCAAGTAATTGTTTTCATTAAGTGCCTAATTGCGCTTCTGATCTTAAGCTTAACCGAGAACCATAGGCGTTCATGGTAATAGTATAAAGCCATTTTGATCGTGGTTTCGAATAGAGCCACCCAGCCAGCCTTTTCTGCTGCATTTGGGTCTTCTTTAAAAAACAGTATAGTTAAGACAAATGTGCTGCCTGTAGCAATCAATCGCCATGTTACTGTTTTAGCTATATGCCTTTTTTGTCCTTCCAAACTTGTTTTGTCTTCAAATGCGCAAAAATATATTTTGGAATTTCTTATTCGGTAGTATACCTTCAAAAAAAAAATAGAGCGTGTATGTCGTCATTTTGCTGATCAGCTTTTACGTACTAACCAGTGGATCGAAACCATACATTTCATCGAATTTTACATTTTATCAACCTATATGTCCCTAGGAGAGAACCTTACAAAAGATACAAGCTCAGACAAGCCCTCTGACGAAGAAAAGATTAGTGAAAGTCAAGATGCAGAGCAAATTGAAGATCGAAACCAGTTCTGTATTTTCAGGGCTGGCAAAGAAGAGTATGCAGTTCCGATTAACTTAGTGAAGGAAGTTGTACCGATTCCTGAGATAGCCCCACTTCCGCAAATGCCAAACCACATCTTAGGGATGTCTAATGTAAGAGGTAATATATTTGGTATAATTGATCTAGGTGTATTCTTTAGAAGTTCGGATGATTTTGAAAATGAGGGAAAGTATTTGTTAGTTATCGATCATGAAGTATATCAGATGGGTATTATGATTCCGGATGTTCCTGATACAATGATGGTTGCAGAAAGCATGATCGAGCAGCTCTCGACCTCAACAATTAAAACACAGACTGGCCAGAAGTACTTGAAAGGAATTATTAAAAAAGACCAGAGGATGATCATCCTATTTGATATATTAGGACTGATTTCGAGCGAAAAATTTACTGAGGTAAGCTAAGTGACTTATTTCGGCACCCAAGATGCTAGATAATTTTACTATTAGAAAGAAGATGCTGTTTTTGATCCTGGGATTGACAGTATCTATTTATGTCGCCTCCATAGGATATATAAGCTACAATCTGAGGCAGCATTCCATATCTGAGGCTGAAAAATTAGCAGATTCCTATGCGAAGCAGAAGGCCAATGAAATAAAAACAATAATTGACGAAGATTTAGCTGTTGCAAGGATAATGGCTGAAACGGTTGAGC
>JABSPG010000295.1 GCA_013214445.1 Ekhidna sp.
AGCTTGTTCGAACTTCCCAATACGCTGCTTATGAGCTGAAGTGAAAGAACCTTTCTCATGCCCGAACAGTTCGCTTTCTATTAGCTCGGAAGGGATAGCTGCGCAATTTACTTCGACAAGTGATGCCTTACCTCTATTACTCTTTTCATGGAGCCATCTTGCTACTAACTCCTTCCCTGTACCATTTTCACCGTGAATGAGAACCCTCGCATCCGTTGGAGCCACTTTATCAATTGTTTCTTTTACTTCAATGATCCCAGGTGCATCTCCAATCATCTCAAACCCTTTACTTACTTTTTTTCTCAAGACCTTTGTTTCGGTACTAAGTTTAGCATTGTCTAGTGCATTTCTAATGGTCAGTAGAATTCTATTGAGATCTGGTGGTTTCTGGATAAAATCATAAGCTCCTTTTTTTGTAGCCTGCACAGCTGTATCAATAGTTCCATGTGCTGACAACATGACGAAAGGAACATCGATTGCTTCGTCGGACACCTTACCTAACAGCTCAATCCCATCCATCTTAGGCATCTTGATATCACAAAGTACTAAATCAACTTTCTCTTCCTGAAGTCTACTAAACCCGACTTCACCGTCCTCTGCAGTGATAACTTCATATCCTTCTTCCGTAAGTATGTCACTAAGCGCATCTCTTATGCTCTTTTCATCATCTACCACTAGTATCTTAGACATTTTGAAAATATTTTAATTTATCTATCTCAAACAAAAAGCAAGCCAGTAAGCCGGGTTCTGTTTTATCCCATCATTTATCTAGTCTCATTGTCACCAATAAGATCAAACGACCTACCCAATTCCGCTAAGAAGAGCAATCTTTATAGCGCAGAACCTATTTGGTCTTTCAGCACGTAAGGTTTACCTAGCAATAGATGTCACCATTTACCCGGTGAGCTCTTACCTCACCTTTTCACCTTTTCCCAATACATTATGTATCAGGTAGTTTATTTCTGTGGCACTTTCTCTATCCATTTGCATGGATGCTTCCAATTAAGAAGTACGTTGCTCTATGCTGCCCGGACTTTCCTTTTCAGCTAATGCTAAAACGATGAGTCGGCTTGCAAGCCCAAAAATATGAAGGTGATTTCAGTAATTGAATGATCTGTGGATAAAAGAGCTTCTTATTTTAAACCAGTATCAGCAGGTGTCGATGACTCTGTAGAGTCATCAATTTCCTCTTCTTCTTGTTTCCTTCGTATTGCTTCGTCTCTCTTTAAAGAAAGTAATTCTCTTAAGTCGTCGAAAGAGTGAACAAATCTCAAGCTTATCCCTGTTTCTTGGTTTTGTTGATTCTCCTGACCAGGAATTCTTTGACTAGTATTTCGAAATGCCTTAGCTCTCAATCTTCCATCTTTTGTAAGACTATACTCTACCGACCAATCACCAACTATATCATTGAAGACATTTTCGTTATTATCATCCTCACTGCCAAAATCACCACCTCTTGTCACTTTCAGTCTACCATTTAAAAATGTGTAGGCAAATCTCAATTGAAAAGTATTGAATGCATCTCGATTTAGATCCGCAAGATCTACTTCTATTTCTAGGTTCTCGTCGAGCTGGCTGACTAAGTAACTGACCTGCGATGATAGAAACTCGCTCACACTATTTCCCACAGAACCCCCACCACTCAAACGGAATTGTTCACTGGCAAAACGTTTAAGAAATAGTAGACTAATGACCTGACGTTTTAGGTCTTGTTCATCCGCCGCAATACGAGAGAGTATCGAAAGATTTTCATCAGTAGCATCGGCGGGGTTCTCCATTTGGAGATCAAAATTAATCTCGGGAGAAAGGAGACCTCCTGTCAATCGCAATACTACTAGTATTGGCACTTTGTTATTCAACTCCTCCTGATCTTGTTCAACCTGCAATTCCTCAAATGAGGCTCTCTGCAAATAGCTAGCGTCAAGTTCCAAAATGGCATTGTAAGGATCGCCATACCAAGTAATTCTGCTACCCGACACCACTTGAAACTCCTTGTTTATGAAATTTGGAACGGTAAAATTGTAAGCACCTTCAGTAATTTCAAGAGGGCCAAACATATTAAACTCACCATCAGTATTCAACCTCAACTTTAAATTACCTCTTCCGCGTCCCCTAATAATGTCGCCCGTTTTTATATCAAAGATCAATTCGCAATATGCGTCCGGAGTAACTTCTATATCAAAGTCTAAGGTCAAACCAGATATCTGAAAATCTTCTTCTTCAGTAAGAAGTGAAGTAGTATCTGAAAAGTCTACAAAATTGATAAATTCCTGAGTGGACGAGCTTGTCCCATCACTTATCGGAACGAAAAACTTAGTATTCTGATCAGTTCTAATGTTTGCCGCAATGCTCAGATCGTTCAAAGGACCAGTAACGTTGATCTTGCCAGAGCCATACGCAGAGCCATAGTAAAGATCATTATCTACGGCAGTCGTATTGAGAAATTCGAAATTGTTGGCATTGATTTCTACATCCAACAGCATATTCTTAAACTCGTTGTGTTTAATTGACCCTAAAACACTGGCTCTAGATCCCTTTCTATCGGTCAGGTCAAAGCGTGAGAATCTTATGGATTCATCCTCAAAGTTGATTTGGCCATTATAATTATAGAGAGTATTTAGGTAGTTAATCAATACTGTACCTTTTTCAACCCTGCAGTCTCCGAGTACTTTGGGATCTTCGGGATTTCCTGTGAGCTTAAGTTTCCCGTTCGCATACCCTGCCACATTTGAGAAATTCTCTTTCAAAAAGGGCTGTCCCATGCTAAGGTCTGCCTGTTCAAATGTTATGGCAAAATCTAAACTCTCGTCTTTACCAGGGTAGTAATGACCATCAACATCAATGGTATTTACATCTTCGCGTTTAACATCTACTTTCATATAAATACTACGCTGCTGTGGGTTCCAATTTGAGGTTCCCTGCAAATCACCAACAACCAAGTCATCATAGGTCAAATCCCTTAAAAGAAATCCTCCATCAAAACGAAAGGGCTCAACTTTCGAGTCTCTAAAAATTTGAAAATCTCCATCTAAGAACCCTCCTACATTGGATTGGGTGAATAGTTCAACTTTATTCATATTAAGGTTACTAGCTAAAAAAGTAAGTGATGTTGGGATTGAGTCGGCGTACACACCTTCGAAGGCAATTGATTCGGTTGCATCATGCATCTCAAAATCATTTATTTCAATTCGGTCCGATTTCAATATTATGTTATTTGTTGTACGAAAATCCCAAACATCCCCGAGTATTACCATATCTGATGGCTTCATAACCAGAACCAATGAATCTTTGGAAATAGCCAATTCACTGCTAAGTCTCAGTCTACTATCAGTTTCTGGTTGAGAAACAATGGTAGTCACATCTATTTTATCATCACTCCAGACCCCTTCCAAAAGTAATCCCTCCGTATCAGGTACTCCCTTGACCCTTTGTCTACTTGACTGTAAAATGAAATTCGTCAGCAATGACTTTGAAACAATATCCTCTGAACCATTGATTTCTAAAACGGGGTAGAGCAAAGTATTGCCACCTACGCTTATTGAGTCTGATTCGGTATATAGAGACACGTTTGCATATTTACTTTGTCGAAACGTACCTTCAACCAGCGTATTCTTGCTTATTTCTATTGGTAGTTTCAAGGAATCTAGATAGGGATTAATGTCTATCAATTCAGCTATTACATCTAAACGGTAGTTTTTTCCACTCTTATCTCCAATTATACTATCCCCATGTAGCATAAGTCGAGAAGCATAGTCTTGCGACATAAGTTTAATATCATTAAGAGCATCCGAAATATCAAAAAAGCCACTAACTGAAGCATTAATACCAGGCATAGAAAGCTCTAATAGTCTCAGATCATTTCTCAAGGCAGCAATAAATCTTAAGGAATCAAAAACCACTTCCTTCCCATCAAAAGCTATTTCTGCATTATCTATAGATAGATTTCCTTCAAAATCATTGAGGCTCAAGTCCTCCACCTCAACATCAATAAAGGCACTGGCTGAAAGTCCAGAATTTGTAAAGTTCAATGTATCTGCATTGATCTCCTCGATGTGAACATTTAGATTCAGTATTTCCTTCTCTCCCCGAAAATCTATCTGACCTTGGCCCTCTAAAGCACAATTTGGATCCTCAACGGAAAAAGTCCCCTCAAAAAAGTTTTCTGCAAATTTTCCGTTGGCATTTACCGTATCGTATACATAACCATAAAGTCCGCTATTATATACGGTAGCATTCAAATCAAAAGCAGCATTCTCCGGTTTAAGTCCACTGCCTTTTATGGCAGCCTTCAAGTTGACCACTTGAACTATCTCATTCTTTAGAAAAGCTCCTACATTGACATTTTTCAGTTCAAGGTTGCCATCATACGACATCATCGTTGGATCATCAGGGATTTTCAGATTAATATCAGACAAGACTGTGCCCTGATCGGTGACAAAATCGCCTCTTGCAATAAAGTCATGAAGGTAACCTGCGAAACTGCCTTTAAAATCAATTCTTCCCATCTGTCGTAGATTTTCCGTATAGTTTCCTATGTATGGTTTCAGATCCTCAGGGAGCACATGAGAATCCGTAATGTCCGCTAATACAAAAGTTTTCTTTGGGTCTGGTAAGCCGAAACAACTTAGTCCCCCTACAAAATATGATTCTCCATACCCTATCCGAGTATTTTCTACATTGAAGTCTCCAACTGTACCCCAAAGTATGCCATCAATGGTTATGTCGCTTTTGATCCTATTGGACCCAGTGATGATCTTGAGATCCTCTTTTGAAATTACGGTTTCATTGAAATGCAATATGAAAGAAACACTATCCTTGAAGCTAGCTAAGTCATCCAGTCCATTATAGAAGAACTCGAGACTGTCCGAGATTTGACTAGTGGGGGTGGCAAAATTCAAATCATCGATACTCAAGGAATAATTGCTAAGTCTAAAGACAGTCGAAAAGTCATTTATCGTAAAAGAAGAGTTTTTCTCTTTGCCCTGAAGTTCAACCAGGCTACCAACAATTGTATCTCCCTTCAGAGCAAAATCAGACAAAATAAGATCTGAAAAATCGAAATCAAGATTGGCAAAATCAAGTTTTCCAGGCTTTGGATCTACAGAACGATCTTGAAGGCTAACATTGAGCCCTACCAGTTCAATATGATCAACTTTGATAGGTTTACTTTCCTTTTTAGGCTTGTCACTTTTCAGCGAATTCAAAAAAGTCGTGAGATTCAATTTTTCTCCTTCCTGATACTTAATTAATCGAAGGATCAAATCAGACGAGGCAATTTCTTCAATGGTTAAATTATCCGCCGTTATCAGATCCCATAGATGATAATTGACCTGAAGCTTGTTTGCAAAAACCAAAGTATCACCCTCAATATCTCGCACTAAAGTTCCTTTCAAGTTTGCCTCATCTAACCAGGATATTTGCACTTTATCCAATGAAACCTCATGATTAGTATGATTAGAAACTAGCATCAGAACCTCCTGTGCCAGAATAGTCTGGACACTATTGAGCTGCAAAACCAAGAGAACCACCAAAAGAACCAAAGAACCAAAGAATAAAAGCCCTGAAAAAACCTTCCAGAGTAGTCTACGAATTTTTGATATGGTTAACTTGGCATTCAAAAAAGAAGCAGTGGGAATTATACTGGCAA
>JABSPG010000296.1 GCA_013214445.1 Ekhidna sp.
ACCATCCTAATAAAAGCATAGTATTATGTTAAATAGGACTATTTCGGTCCAGGCGGGCTGGCCTGACAGAATAGCGGGCCATGCGTTGGCCTAGAGCGTGGAAGCTTTATTCTGTCTAGATTTTTGCATACTTTTTATCAATGAAAAAGTATGAGCCCAGCGGCTTGAGCGAAACAGCGAACACAGATGACAGACGGATGACCTGTGAGCTATTCTGCCAGTAGCATGGAGATTGCCACGTCAACAATGCTTCGCAAAGTTTCCTCGCAATGACGTGCTACTTGAGGGCTTGTGCTGTGAGCCAACCTAGCCGGTCGCAACAAAGCGTTGGCCTGCAAGTGTATCACAGGCAAATTCCTAATCGCTGAGAATGGCGTATTTGAAAATTAACCGAACAAGTATCCGAATAACGAAATTTTGATCGACAAGCTTTGCCTGAGATTCTCTTGCATTTGGGTTGGTCATCAGGCCAGAGCCTGAAAGAGCGTAGGGAAAACTATTAATAGCCGTTTGGTCAGGGAACGGCCGAGCGATGGAATGTGCGCTGGCCGAGCGGCTATTTAATATAACGTCTAATTATATAACAACATCATTAGGAGCACTAACCGAAAGAAACATCAATTAGAAACGTACACGTAATCGTCCAGCTCTGCTGGTTAACATAATATCATTATATAATCTAAGCTGACAGATAATCGCCAAACAGTACAGCAGCAATAAATAACAGCTTTGTTATATAATGTCCTGCGTTATGTTAATATAGCTTTGGAAGTGGACCGAAGGCCTTATTTTCTTAAAAGGCCGAAGGGAAGCGCAGGGTGGGATTAATAGTTTAGGGTTGGCCTCTAACATCAATTAAAAACGTACTCATCATTGCTCAGCAGGAACGAGCACTCTTTTGCCACTCGTCACGAGCGAGGAATTACTATGCCGCAGCGAGGAACGTTGGTTACAGGGCAGGAGAGTGGCAAATGTGTGCGATTTCATTAGAAATTCCTTATCCTTGTATGTCTTAGACATATTAGATAAATTGTATTTAACTGCAAGGGTTATGGCTACAACTAAAAGAAAACATATCGACCTTGATGAGGAGACCATCAGAATCTTGGAGCATGAGGCTGTTGATATGGGATCTAATTTCAAAAATTATGTAGAAAATCTTCTTGTGATGATTTCTAGGCACAGTGATTATAATTCATCACTTGACCCCTTCGGAACCCCACAAAAACAGATTGAACTACTAAAGAAAGTTGTAAAGTAAATCGACTACTATTATGAGTGAGAGTAAAAAAATAGAATATATACCAATCGATCAACTAGTATTCGATCCTGAGAATCCAAGGTTACCTCAGACTCTTAGAGCAAAAAAGGACGATAAGGATTATGAGAGTTTAGTAATTGATTGGATGCTACAATTCGAAAATGTAGTTGAACTAATGGGTTCAATTGGAGAAAAGGGCTTTTTTCCGGCAGAGCCCATTCTAGTGGTCGATAATAAAAAGGGTAGCTACGAAGTAGTCGAAGGTAATAGAAGGCTAACTGCTGTAAAACTTCTTAATGATCCTTCAATTGCGAATAAAAAAAAGAATACAATTCAGGAAATTATATCTGAAGCCAATACTGAAGTCATACCTTCAGAAATACCAGCAATGGTATTTGACGATAGAGGTCATGTATTGGAATATCTTGGATACAAGCATATTACTGGTGTTCAACCTTGGGATTCCCTTGCAAAGGCAAAATACTTAAAACAACTCCTAACGACATTGCCAGCAGGAGATTTTTACGAACAATGTAAAACATTGGCAAAAATTATTGGCAGCAAGGCCAATTATGTCCGACTTCTTTTGGTAGGGGTAGATGTCTATTCACAAGTTGAAAAAAACAACTATTACGACATACCAACACTCTCCGAAGAAAGCTTTGAGTTTGGAACATTTTATACCGCTTTACAAAGAGCAAATATTTCAGAATATGTTGGTATTGATCTTGATGGAGATGCTCCCTTGAAAAACCTGAATGAAGATAGACTTAAGGATTTAACAGAATGGATATTCAAGAAAAATTCTGAAGGATTTACAAGGTTAGGCGAGTCTAGGAATCTAAGTAAATTAGATAAAGTAGTCAATTCCAGTTTTCCTAAGGCTTTAGAAGCTTTTAAGGAAGGAAAATCATTAGATGATTCTGTTAGGCTTACAGATCAGCCGCTTGAAATATTTCAAAATAGCCTCAATGATTCGCTGACTTCACTTGAAACAGCTAGAAATTATACACATGAAATTGATAAGCCAACACAACTTCAGGTTGATACCTTAAAGCAGCTAGCTCTATTAAGTAGGGATATGTACAAATTGGTACAATCAAAAATGTTGGATGACTTGGACGAAGAGCTTGATTAACACATGAAAGAAAAGTTAGAATACTTTGTTAAAAAGCTAGGCAAACTCCCTGATTGTCGAAATGACGATTTTTATAGGTTAGCGGATTACATAGAACTTAAATGTCTTGTAAATAAAGATGGTGAATACTCCATTGCTGAGTTCGTAGATGATGCTTCACAACGTACAGAAGATCTAGGCGAAGGAGATTTTGAAGACAATAAGGAAACTAAAAAGCTTAGTAAATCCCAAAAGAATGATAAGTGGGAAACGATTGCCAAAGATACTTTTCGAGTAATTGAAAGTCGAGTCAAGGTTTATGACGAGAACTATCCTTTTGAGTTAACAGAAAATAGAAGAGGAATAGTCCTTAAGAAATCACTAGAATCTTGCGAATTATATTTGTTTCTACTGCTTTGTTCAGACCTTAGGTACACTTTAAAATTTAAAAAGGAATTAACAAGCTCTTTTGAATTAGCGTGTTTAGAAGTCTGGAGGAGACTATTTCCAAACTCAGAGGTTAGACTTTTCGGAAGTAGTAATACTGAAGAGGAAGATTCCGAGTGGAAATCGGATAAACTGTGGGATAAGTTAAGCTGGATGGAAACTTTTCTTGCTGAAAAATTACGAATAGAAAAAGATGAAATATCGAAATATGACAAAGGAGATAGGGGACTTGATCTAGTAGGCAAGGTCACACTAGAAGATAATCTTAGCAATTTTCCTATTCTGTTCGGACAATGTGCTTGCAGCCCTAAAGATTGGGTAAAAAAGCAACATTCAATGAAGTTCGATGCGTGGGATGGCTTAATATCGTTAAGCACCTATCCTAATTGCTTCATGTTTATTCCTCAATCTTTTAGAAATGCGAAAGGAGAGTGGCATGATAGGACGCAGATTCATAAAACTGTGCTTGTGGATAGACATAGGATTATCAGTAATTTCGAAAACACAGAAGTATTCAATAATCTGAGTTCAAAGCCAGTTCTTGATGCAATTGTACAAACAAAAGAGTCAGTATTCTAATGAAGATAATATCACTATTTTCAGGTTGTGGCGGACTCGATTTAGGTTTCAAAAATGCCGGGTTCAAAACCATATGGGCAAATGACAATGCTAATAGTGTGTGGGAAACATTTGAAAAGAACTTTCCCGGCGTATACCTTTCAAAGAAAAGCTTAGTAGACATTAAGTCTGATGATATTCCAGATGACTTTTTAGGGATTGTGGGAGGTCCTCCGTGTCAAGCTTGGAGCAACGCTGGAAATGGAAAGGGTTTCGGGGACAAGAGAGGTGCGCTTTTTTTGGATTTTATAAGAATAATTGATGAAAAAAAGCCTTTGTTTTTCGTAGCGGAAAATGTTGAAGGTATTTTGTCTAAAAGAAATATTGCTTCTTATGAGATTATTAAAGAGACTTTAGAAAATGCCGGAGATGGATATAACCTCTCAATTAAAGTCTTAAATGCTGCAAACTTTGGTGTTCCACAAAACAGAAAAAGAGTATTTATTGTCGGCTACAAAAAAGAAATGAATAGGTGTTTTATCTTTCCAAAGGCTGGAAAGATAGAGACCGTAAAAAAACATCTATGGGATCTAAGAGACAATGCCTTACCAGCAGTTGATTCAGATGGTAATAAAACAAATGGGACTTCTTGTGTTATTCCTAATCATGAATATTGGCTTGGCAGTTACTCTTATATATTTATGTCAAGGAATAGAGTGCTTTCTTGGGATGAACCTTCATACACGATTCAAGCAAGTGGACGGCAAACTTCGATTCATCCATCAGCACCTAAAATGGTAAAAGTGGAAAAGGATGTTATGAAGTTCGTTGAAAAGAAAGTGCATTTATATCGGAGGTTATCAGTCAGAGAATGTGCTAGAATACAGACTTTTCCAGACGACTTTTTATTCTACTATGATAGCTTGAATTCTGCTTATAAAATGATTGGAAATTCTGTGCCTGTCAATCTTGCTTATTCTATTGCCGAAGTTATTTACAAGGATATATCTAGCTATCAGGAAGAAATCAGCAATCGTATGTTTCATACTATTGATACAATTCAAAAATCAATTCAGATCAGTGTCTGATATTATGTTAAGTAGGATCCAGTCTCCATCTAGGCGGGTCGGTTGACAGAATAGCGGGCCATGCGCTAGCCTTGAGCGTGGAAGCTTTATTCTGTCTAGATTTTTGCATCCTTTTCATCGATGGAAAAGGATGAGCCTAGCGGCTTGAGCGATTAAGCGAACACAGATGAAACAGAGAGACAAGCTGTGAGCTATTCTAATTTTGCTACAAGCGCCTGTGAGATCCTTCGATAAACTCAGGATGACAGCCGCATGGTGAGCTGTGCCAAAACAAAGCGCTGGCCTGCAAGTGTTTTACAAGGCAAATTCCTAATTGCTGAGAATTGCATATTTGAGATCAATCTGACCAATCATACGGATAATGAAAAATAGAACGATACAATTTGCCTGGAAATCTCTTGCATTCGGGCTGGTCATCAGGCCTTAGCCTGAATGCGGGTGGGAAAACTATTAATAGCCGTTTGGTCAGGGAACGGCCGAGCGATGGAATGTGCGCTGGCCGAGCGGCTATTTAATATAACGTCTAATTATATAACAAGCTTCGCTCGTTGAGACAGACTCAAAAGAAATCAAACTTAAGGAGCACTACACGAACAAACTCGCCGGCCTTGATGCCGGCTTAACATAATATCATTATATAATCGAAATAGTCAGCTATCAGCGCCAGCAGCAATAAAACCTATTTTGTTATATAATTTATATTATGTTAAGTAGATACATTTAAACATCCCTTATGGATTGTCTTTCATGCATTTTTGCCTCCTTATAGTATTCTCACTAATCATTGTCTGATTCACCTCAAGAAATCATCCATTATCTGTGACGCCATCTCAAATCAAAAAAGCCCATAGCCATCATGGCCATGAGCTCAATTATCAAACTACCTTCCTTACTATTTTCTGGTTCGTATTCTTAGTACAGCGTACAGTGGACAGAAATTAATGAACCCAGTCACAATGAAGATTACCGCCACTATCCCTAGCACCGTCAGCAAAGTACCTCCAACTGCTCCTGTATACCACAATACTGCGATGGCTAACGCTACAATGATTCGTACAATACCATCTGTTTTACTCATATTCTTTGTCATAGTCGTAATGTTTTAGTTCAAAGTTGCAATACGCTTTTTACAAAGTCTGTGATCTACATCACACTACA
>JABSPG010000297.1 GCA_013214445.1 Ekhidna sp.
AGGGGAGCTGATTGATAATCCAGATCCTGAGCCATTTAATAATTCTAACACAGTGATGAAATACACCAAGTTTGAAGGAGCGCCATTTGCAGGTACAGTATTACCACTAGATCAGTCAATTAACTTTAGCGACGGTTCTCTGTTGAAGGCAAAAGTAAATGCGCCAAGAGCAGGTGCATCGCTTACCTTCAAATTAGAATCACCAACAGGGTCTAACGAAGTAGTGGTAACCAACAAAAAAATCAGTGAATGGGAGTTGATGGTGTTTGATTTTTCTGGGATGGAAAAAGAAGACTATAATGCCATCACTTTGATTTGGGATAATGGCACAGCGGGAGCTGGTACGAGTGATTGGGTTTTTCTAATGGACGAAATCGAAGTTAGGGATCAGATCAATACAGGTTCAACCCTTGCTAGCCTATCCATTAACGATACTTTAGTTACTTCTTTTAACTCAGATGTCTTAATGTACTCCTTTGAGCTTCCGGTCGATTTAACCGACATTCCTTTGATAACCGCTGTACCTGTAGATGAACGAGCAATCGTTGATATTCAGACGCCTTCTACGATACCAGGGACTGTGGAAATTCTTGTTATTGCGGAAGATGGTGAAAATCAAACGCAATATGCTGTGGCTCTTTCTGCTAAAGAAGCTCCGCTAAATGTTGCTGAGGAATTTGTACTCTTGCATCCAAATCCAGCGTCCGATAGAATCTACTTGCAGTCAGATTTACAGATAAAGGCTGATGACCTAAAGCTATTCGACCTTTCGGGACAGGTCTATCCTGTTGAGTGGAAGGAAGACAGGGTAGGTATATCTGGTAATATCTCTTCTCTGCCGTCTGGAATCTACTTTGTGAGTTTTGGAGATCGATCTGCAGGTTACAAATTCTTGAAGAATAGATAGCAAGATTTGAATTTATTAAAAGCTTCGAAAGCTTGAGCCTCTCAGATTCTGAGAGGCTCAAAAGCTAGTTTTAGTTTAGACTATTTATTTGCCGCATTATTTCTTATTGCTATGAGCTCTGTTTCTTTTTAGCATAATGTAGCAGGCTAACCAATTGGAATGAGGTTCCGATTTTCCATTGCATTGCAGCAACAATGCTGTGCATTCCAATTAAAGTTCGGTTCATTTTCATTTGACTATCTACCATCTCGGAGATCATAGTCTTGGTACTACTGTATCCTTTTTCATGGAAATTGCTAATTACGTGAATTGCATTTTCCTCACCAGTGATCACTCGCTCTTTTGGTGTATATCCCATTTGAGTGATCATGGTTTCGACTAGTTTCCAGGTAGACCAAGGGTTCTGTCCTGTGACCAGGTTTCCATCATGAGCAACATTTTGTAGATACATCTCACCTTCAATGAAATTTGCTCCACTATTAACTAGCTCGTCCTCTAACAGAAAGGGGAAGATTGCTTCAGCATCTGGTATGAGAAAGAGTTCTTCACGGTTAGTGAAGCTACTTACGGATTTACCTTGCAATAGCTTGCTGCCATCATTAAGGGTTTCATTGACTAGAGCGGCAGGACCATGGCAAACCGCCCCAATTACTTTGCTGGATTTATGATGGTCTTTGACTATCCTTTGAATGTCTGGGTTATCGGGAAAGTCATACATTGCTCCTTTGCCTCCAACAAAATAGACTGCCTGGTAGAGGTTAGGATCTACTTCAGAAAGGGACAAAGTATTGCTGACTTTGGTTTGAGCATCCTCGTCATTGAGAAAAGCGTAATCGTAGATGCCCATATCCTCGTCATCTATGATGACTGGAGGCTTACCACCTTGCGGGCTTGCTATATCTACCTCAAAACCATTGGCGGTAAAAACGTAGTACGGTCTTGACAACTCCGTAAGTTCATATCCAGTCTTCTTTCCGCTAGCACCCATTATATCGGTACTTGTTACCACGGCTAGTATCCTTCCTCTATTGGGAATGATATTTTCACTTATGTAAGGAATTGATGCGGCTACAGCTTTACTTGGATGTTGGTCAGCATCGATTTTTGGGATCAAACTCATGAACCAATAACCAAAAGTAAAGAGCGCAAGGGCTAGTGTAAGAATTGAGACAATAGACCATTTTAGTATTTTCTTGAATCGTGACATAATTGTTTTTTCTTGCAAACCAATGGGTCACAGATTCCAAATTCTCGCTAAATGATCATTTCGTCAGAGTAAAAGATCATTTTGCAAGCTGCTGCCGATAGGTTTTTGGGGTCAGATTGGTCTGTTTTTTGAACGCACTGTTGAAGCTCGACAAACTGTTGAAGCCTACTTTGAAAGCAATAGCCGAAATTGTAAAATTCTCAAATTCAGTGTCGGCCAGCATTTTCATAGCTTCTTCAATACGATAGTGATTGACAAAAGCATTGAAGTTCTTACCACTCTTTTGATTGATAATCATCGAAAGGACTTGGGTGCTTACATTAAGGGAGGCGCTTAGTGATTTAAGCGTAAGATCCGGGTTGGTGTACTGTTCTTTTTCAACAATGGCATCTTTGACTTTTTCAAATAGGTACTTGGTCTGATCTTCTGATACGTGTGTCGTCTTGTATTTTTCCTTATTGGTTTCTTTTAGGTATCCCTTCGAGATAACAATGATGCTGATAGAATAGGCAGCTAAGGAGTAAAGCATTGGTCCAACTACGTAAGGCACAATCTCTTCTATTAGATTCAGAAAGTAGGCTACCCAGATAACTAAGAGGCCATAGAAAATCAAGTTGAGAAGTTTGTACGAGCGGTCATTTTTCTCGGTTTTATGCCGCTTAGTGA
The DNA here is from genome assembly GCA_013214445.1 of Ekhidna sp. GTDB lineage: Bacteria > Bacteroidota > Bacteroidia > Cytophagales > Cyclobacteriaceae > Ekhidna. The sequence goes on from JABSPG010000297.1 coordinate 2,781, forward strand.
AGTACCTCTTCGTTCGTATCAGATAGTATAAATAATGACCGTAATAACTTAGGAAAAGGAAGAGGAAAAGACTCTTTGGAAGGGTTTCCAGATGTTCATTTTCAATCCAAAGACCAAATAGGATTGCAGCTAGTGCAGGTAAGAAATGAAGCAGCTTTCTATTGGTCACACTAAATGCTTTGTCGGTTAGTGCTTTGGAATAGAAGTAAAACACGGGTCCAATGAGCATCATCGTTCCCAAACCTATGAATATGAATTTTGCATCCAGATCATCTAAAAACTCCAGAAAGACGGATTTCCCCACACGAAAGGAGAGAATAACCAAGAGCACGCTCAGCAGACGGTTTGGCAGTTTGTTTCCTCCGGTATTTGTCCAAAGTAGAATAGCAAGGAACATCCCGTGAAGCACCCCAAGTCCACTTACTACAATCAGAAAGATTTGACTAGCTGTCATCCGACAAAATTATGGACATGAGTCTACATTGTTGTGTGAGTAATCTGACTATCTACGATTAGCAATAGCCAAGGATAGCACGATTGGTGACCTTTTCAATTATCAATTTTTCAATGGACAGTATTTTTCTACAGACAATATTTGAGTAGTCTTGGGTCTGAAGTAAATTTCATTTAGCTAACAACTCCTAACATAGTATTTATGTCAAACTACACAACTACTCAATCCATACCTGATTCAGACCACAGCGACATAAAGTCTATTGCTGTTGATTTTGAAGAGGGGATACATGTGGAGCTACTAAACCTAGGAGCGACGATACGAATATTAGAGGTTCCGGATAGGGCTGGAAATAGGCAAAATGTTGTTCTGTCGTACGAGAAGGTTACGGACTACCTTACTGATTCCTTTTTCCTTGGGTGCACCGTAGGACGCTTTGCCAATCGCATCAGCAAAGGAAGATTTAGTCTTGGAGGAAAAGAATTTGAATTAAGTCAGAATCAAGAGGAAAACCACCTGCATGGTGGGCTTGAAGGATTTAGCAAAAAGATCTGGAATGTTGAGCGAGTTGAGGAAAGGGAGGATGAAGTGTCCATCGTCTTGAGCTACGATAGTCTGGATGGAGAAGAAGGATATCCTGGAAATCTTCAAGTATCTGTAGAATATCTAATCAAGCTTGATGGGGTTGAAATCATATATACCGCTACCACGGACAAAGACACGCCTTTCAGTCCTACAAACCACTCATATTTTAATCTCTCAGGAGATGCAAGCGAGGAAATAGATAATCATCACTTGATGATTGAATCAGCTGAAAGACTTGAAATGGCTGAAGATCAGATACCTACTGGGATTAGATTGGATCTAAAGGATTCGCAATATGACTTTTCTACTCGGAGGAAAATTGGCCCACAAGCTTACGACGATACTTATGTTCTGAATGGTGATGTAGAATTAAGCAATGCCGATCAAACGATTAAGCTGACAATTGGCACGACTTTACCAAGCATCCAATTGTATACTGCTGATTCTCTATCTGGGGGTTTTAAGAGGCGGACAGGTATTTGTGTTGAACCTCAGTTTTTTCCCGACTCACCCAATCATGAAGAGTTTCCAAGTTGCATTCTAAAGAAAGGTGAGGTAGCAAAACACAAAATCGGCTATCATTTTGAGTGGACATAGTTGTATATTGGCTCGGAAAATAGCTAGAGGTAAAAAAGAACAAAATGAAGATAGCAATTATAGCTCATGACGGAAAGAAAGCAGAAATGGTTCAATTTCTTTTGGACTATAAGTCTACCTTGAATCAGGCCGAACTCATTGCTACAGGAACCACAGGTTCGCATGTGGAAAAAGCTGGGCTAAAAGTGACAAAATTGCTTTCAGGACCACTAGGAGGTGATGCTCAAATCGCTGCTTTGGCCGCTGAGAAAAAGGTTGATCTGGTTATATTTTTTAGGGATCCTTTGGATAAGCATCCGCATGAACCGGATGTGCAAATGCTGCTGCGAATATGTGACGTCCACAATATACCACTAGCGACCAATCCTGCTACTGCCAAGCTTATTTTGAATCAGTAGTCTGATTTTTTAGAAAATGGAAGGATTTGATTTGTCTTGATAATGGGGGATCTAGACTACTATCAGGTGTCTGGAAGTTCAGATACGAATTATAACAGTGCTAAACTCTCACACTAATTACTTTAAATATTGCTCAAGCCCACGATCGGCATTATACCTATTCCAGGGAATACGCATTATACTCTCGAATTATTTGTGATTATACCAGATCTTCGACTGGTAATAGTTAAACAAAATAGCATAGCCATGAGAGTTGAAAATTTCACTGACATAATGGGACATTATGAATACAACATTTCAGGTCATCATTTTGAGGTTGACACCTTAGCAGCAAAGCAGGATCACACCGGGAAAATCATGATGTATGTGATTTTGAAGGAAGATAATGAACCGGCCGTTTTGAAATGGGTTGAACACCGATTTCTTAAGTCTTGTGTTAAAAAGTAGCTTATTTGATCCCGATCAAAAGCGATTGAGTTTCATCTACCTCTTTTGTTTTAGAAAGAGTCCTCCCACAAAATGATGGCTTAGTATTCAATGCTTACCTCTACATGTATTCTATTTCTTGTAGTATAAGCGAGCCCTTCTTGATAGTACTTTGCAGATAGTCGAACTTCAAGCGCTGAGAAAGGCCTAGAATAGCTTATTCCTGCCATTTTAGTACTTAGATTGGCTAGGTTCAGGTTCTCGTGATTGGTGGTGAATTCTTCTCCCAGTCCTACCAACAATTCAATGTACTGATCATCCCTAAAGTAGTACCTGTGACTACCCAAATAACTGTTAATGGAGTTGTTGAATGAAGACTGGATGCTT
>JABSPG010000298.1 GCA_013214445.1 Ekhidna sp.
TTCATTGAGAGACCTTTCTGAAGGTAACTGGGATTTAGAAGAGCATTCCTACTTTGATTATGATTCTATGCAAATAGTGGTCAAAAGTTCTTCGAAGAAAGATAAAGAAGAAAGGCCTGATAAGATCTTTGAGCTAGAATCTGACAATGTATTTGACTTAATGGGTGGGGTAATGCTGGCCAGAAGTTTGGACTACAAGGCAATGCAACCAGGAGAAGAGATCAGTCTAAATGCTTTTTTTGAGGACAAGTTCTACGATTTCAATATGATTTTTTCTGGTAGAGAAATGATCTCAACGAAAGTAGGGGATATATACTGTTTTAAAGTACAACCAGTTCTACCAGATAACAGTATCTTCAAAGGGGAGGATGCGATCTCTTTTTGGGTCTCTGCTGATGCAAATCGATTGCCATTAAAGATTGAGGCAGATATGAATTTCGGAAAAGCATTTGTAGAATTGACCGCCTACAAAAACGTCAAAAGCGGTATTGATTTTCAATAATACAGCTACTTTTGCCGACTTTAATCTAAGGCATGAAAAATATCATATACTTGTTGTTTGCCCTCTTTTTAATTGGTTGTGGCAACCAAGAATCAATTAGTGGAGACGATCTTTTCGATGATGGAAAGTATAGTGAAGCCATTGAAGCGTACAGTTCTTACCTGCTAACAAATCCTGACCATGTGAAAAGCCTCTACAATAGGGGGAGATCTTATGAGGAGCTCGGTCAGGTTAAAAAAGCAATCGCTGACTTTGATGAGGTGACTAGAATAGATCCAAAAAACGTAAGTGCACATTTGAGCCTCGCTAAAATTGCATATAATTCAAAGGAATTCAACAAAGTTCTAGTTCATACTGGTCAGGCCATTGACTTAAACGAAAACTCCTCTCAAGCGCATTTTATGGCTGGGAGGGCATCTCATCAGCTGGGATATTTCGATCAGGCTCTCGAATCATATGACAATGCCATAACCATCAATCGTGATTTTGGAGAAGCATATTTGTATAGAGGGGCAGTGAAAATTGGAAAGAACAGACAAAGCTCCGCCTGTGAAGATTTCAAGTTTGCCAAGTCCTTGAAGGTAAAGGAAGCGGACAAAGCAATTAAAGAGTATTGCAAATAGGACTATACCAAAAATCCTACTACCAAGTACAATAGAACCGCGAGAGCACCAGTGAACAAGGCATAAGGTAGCTGAGTCCTTACATGATCAATGTGGTCACATCCCGAAGCGACCGATGCAATCAAAGTGGTGTCAGAAATAGGTGAGCAATGGTCACCGAAAACGCCTCCACCGAGTACGGCTGACAAGACTAGATAAACATTTGCATCTACTGCAAAGGAGAGAGGTATTCCGATTGAAATCATGATTGCAAATGTTCCCCAGGAAGTCCCAGTTGCAAATGCAATGAAGCTGCTTATAATGAAAATCAATGCTGGGGCTATTTCTGGGATTAACCATGAAGATGTCACTCTAGAAACATAAATGCCAGTTCCTAATTCGTTGCATAGATTGCCTATTGCAAAAGCCAAAACCATTAGTACGGCCATTATGACCATATCATTCATGCCTTTAAAGCTTTGATCTATGAATGCCTTTATGGTCAGCATCTTTTGAAAACCATACAGGATTGCAGCCATCAAAAAACCAGAAAAGCAAGCATTTAGAACAGCTTCAGAACCACTTCCGTTGCTGATGCTCAACCATATTTTTTCTGACAATGATCCAGATACAGCCTGATCCCAGCCACTGTAGACAAGAAAGAAAGGCATGGTGACTACCATTGTTGCAATGGGTATAACCATATTGAAAGGCGCGCTCGTTCGTCCTTTTTCGATAGTCAATTCTTCAGTTTGTTCTTTCTGTTTTTGTGAAATTTTCTTCATTTCACCATATTCCTTCCCTGACAAAGCAAGCCAAAAGACAAAAGCTAACGTGAGGATGGCGTAGAAGTTGAAAGGGATTGAATAGACCAATGTGGTAAATGGATCAAGTTGCGGATAGGCTAGTAGCAGGCCCATTACATAGGCACCCCATGCATTTAATGGAAATAGTACGCAAGAAGGAGCAGAACTTGAATCGGCAAGATAAGCCAGCTTTTCCCGAGGAATCTTATGTTTATCAAATAAAGGTCTGAATATGGTGCCGACTGTGAGAATCGAAATGTTTGATTCTACGAAAATCAAAAAGCCAGTGAGTGCAGAAGTTGCTTGAATTTTTCCTCTAAAATTCTTTTGACCAGCGAGTCTTCCCTGTACCCAGTTAATAAATCCATTAATTCCGCCTGAATACTTGATGAGTTGGATCAGAGCCCCAATAACAAGTGTCAAAACCACTGTTCGTGTGTTCCCTTTACTCTGAAATACATCTACAAATGCACTTATCGTGGCTAATAAGCCTTCGAAAGGATTTCCTCCCTTAATGATAAGATAACCCACAAATATTCCAAGCGAAAGAGAAAACACCACTTGCTTGGTTCGTATCGCTAAACCAATTGCTAGTATCGGTGGAATCAAAGACCAGAATCCATAATCTGACATTATTCTTTTGTTTTTTGGGTGGTGAGTTCTTTCAAATTCTCCTGAACATCTTTAGAAAGTGCCTTGTAAGGATAGGTAGTGAAAGTATAGCCAATAGCTTTTTCGATGGCCTTAGATGCTTTTTTTTCCTTCTTCTGCTGCTTTAGGTCATAGCTACCCTGCCATACTAGCTTTCTCTTTTGATCCATCAATTCCAGGAGGATTACAGATTCATAAATTGTTCTGGTGTTAGTGTTGAATCCTGGATTGAAGAATCTGGGATCTGCGGCGTTATTGTTTTCAACTCGTGTACTTGAAGTGATTTCGTAACGTAGTGTAAGATCTGGTGCCACATTAGATAGTTTATAGGATCTAATGTCCATTTGTCTGTTGATATTTTCTCTTATTAGATCAAATACCATGGTGTTTTCAGGAGATACATTCTTTGATTCCGCTTTGGCGCTGACCAATCTGTACGTCTCAAAAGAACCAAAAGATGCTTTTGGGTTTACGTACGAGACGATCTTTTGACTGCAGCCACCCAATAGTAGCAGTAGGATAAACCAGTTTTTCATTACCGGCTAAAATATGCAATTTTCAATGACAATAAACAGCAATAGTCTGATATGGTCGAGGTTTGATATCAAGTCCAACTCTCCGATTTTTCAGAAATAATAGATTGGTTTTTGAAGTCTTTGTAGATGAAAATGAAATTTTGATAGGGGTTATTACGTGTCTAATCGAAATATTTAATAGCTTTCCTCATCGTAGCGCCGTATTTGTTTGTAGATGGTCAGGTAGTGTAGTAATGAAAAAAGGATATTATGTCGTTTTCTTCCTTTTGATCTGGTCAAAAGGTTTTAGCCAGAATTCAAGTCAGCCTGAGACGAATTTAGCTGGGGTCTTTCAGGGAAAGACGCTATTTATTCAGAATCCATTTGATAGAGTTGAGCGTACGTTTTGCATTCAAGATGTTTTTATAAATGAGGAACGAGTGGATCTCAATTATAAAGTGAGTGCACTTAAAATTGATTTTGATGGATTGGATCTATATACACCGGTCAAGATACGTTTGGTGCACAAAGACACACTATGTTCACCTACAATTATTAATCCTGAGGCGATTCTATTTCATACTATTTTTCGTTTCTCTTCAGTTTTTCTTTCAGACTCTGCCCTGACCTGGTCTACTAAGGGTGAGGTTGGTAAAGGTGAGTTTGAGGTGGAAAGACTCCAAGACGGATTATGGGTAGATCAGGAAATTCAAGATGCAGTAGGAAAGTACGAAGAAGTAGAGTACCAACACTTCCCAAATATGGAAGAAGGAGCAAATAGGTATCGTATTAGATATAATTTTCCTTCAGGCAGTAGGAGTAAGTATCTATATTCTCAAGAAGTGAGCTTTGATTTTTATCCAGAGCCAGTCACCTATAGTCCCAGATCTGCCACAACTAGACTGTACCTATCTCGATCCACTCATTATGAGATTTACGATGAAGCCCGGAGGCTTGTACACGAGGGTCAGGGTAAGGAAATAGATGTTACCGTACTTCGAAGAGGAAAGTATGTCATATACTTCAATGGTAAAGATCCTGGGACTTTCCTAAAGGAATAGCTATCCGAGTAGATTGATTCCGAAGAAATTATTAAGTACTACGATAATGAATAGCACACCAAGAACTACCGGACATAAATAAGAAATACTGAAGTCCAGAAATTTCTTGACAAAGCTTTCTTTGAACCCAGGATATCCTTGAGAAATTTCGATGGCTAAGTTTTCCTTCTTCCATACGTATGCTGCAAATGAAACGATTAGAAATCCGCCAAACATGAGTAGTACATCTGTGATGTAACCTACTAAAGTCATAAAGTCTGATGATCCGCCAGGTAGCGCAAAAGCATTTGAAAAGAAGTCACTGTAGCCATTTCCTATCAGAGAGGGAATACCAATAATAAAAATGACCAAGGACATGATGACAACAGCTCTAGATCTTCTGACCTTGTATTCATCCACTACATAAGAAACAGGTACTTCCAAAAGAGACACTGTGGAAGTAAGAGCGGCAAACGAAAGCAATAAAAAGAAAAATCCACCCACAACTACTCCTAAAGTACTGCCAAGTGTTTCAAATACACCTGGTAGCGTGACGAAAATCAAACCAGCTCCTCCTTGAACATCATTCATTTCTCCTCCCAAATTATACGCTACTAAAGGGAACATCATTAGCCCAGCAATAAATGCGATTCCCACATCAAAAAGCGTGATTAAGGCTGAGGAGCTAATAATATTCTCACTTTTTGACAAATAAGAGCCGTACGTGATCAATGCACCCATTCCTAAGGATAAAGAAAAGAAGGCTTGCCTAAGCGCACCGCCGATCGTATTGACATTGGTAAGTTTGGAAAGGTCTGGTACCAAGTAATATTTGACGCCTTCCAGCGCATTTGGTAAGGTAAATGAATAGACTACCAATGAAAGAATCATGATTATTAAGGTCGGCATCAAGATTTTAGCAAGCTTTTCGATTCCACCAGAAACCCCTCGTGAAACGATAAAGGCAGTTGCAAACATGAAAACAATAGCATAGCCTCCCACTTTGATTATATCCGATGTGAAGGATCCAAACACTTTACCAACCCCAAAATTTCCTGCTATCATTTCAATGAAGTAGCCAAAAGCCCAGCCTGCTACCACATTGTAGAAAGAGAGTATAAGCACTCCACATAGAATACCTAGTTTTCCTATGATGTTCCACTTCTTGAAACCCAGATCATTGAACGCACCGATGGGATTTTTTTCAGTCTTTCTCCCGATAGCAACTTCTGTAACCATCACTGGAAAACACAGAATAAAAGCAAAAATCAAATAGATTAGAACGAATGCAGCACCGCCACCATCAGCGACCTCAAAAGGAAATTTCCAAATGTTTCCGAGACCAACGGCTGAGCCAGCTGCTGCTAAAATGAAACCAATTCTACTTGAAAAATTTCCTCTCGAACTCATTTACTATCCTTTTGGGTTTTGAATAAAGCGCCAAATATAGCAAAAGGAGGGTACCTGCAAAGGGCAATTTTATCAATGGTTAA
>JABSPG010000299.1 GCA_013214445.1 Ekhidna sp.
GCTGTTAATGAACGGTATTTCAACAACCCAAAGCTTGTGCAGCTATTTAACAGGTATGCCACTTACAACGGATCCAACCCATACTCCACTCCTGGAATCATGTCCTTAATTCCACAACTCGAAATGCAGTTTGGCACCTTCTATCCGAAGGGTGGAATGCATCAAATAACCATGAGCCTTTACAAACTAGCGATCGAAGAAGGTGTCACTTTTTCATTCGAAAATCCAGTAGAAAAAGTTTGTGTGGAAGGAGGTGCAGCCACTGGTGTCATCGCAGATAGGCAATACGATGCAGACTTGATAATATGCAATATGGATGTGTTTTCTGCTTATCAAACCATCCTAAAAAATGAGAAGAAACCAAAGAGAATTCTGTCACAGGAGAGATCTAGCTCCGCTTTGATCTTCTATTGGGGCATAGATCGTACTTTCGATCAGCTAGACCTGCATAATATTTTCTTCTCTGATCATTATGAGCAAGAATTTGACTTGATTTTTGAGAAAGAAAGGGTGCATGAAGATCCTACTATTTATATAAACATTACGTCAAAAGAAGATCCAGAACATGCACCTAAGGGAGGTGAAAACTGGTTTGTAATGATCAACACTCCTGGAAACAAAGGCCAAAACTGGGATGAAATAAAAAGTGCATCAAAAAGAGCAATACTGGAAAAGCTCTCAAAGGCCCTTGGTACAGATATTGAAAAACACATTGTGACAGAGGAAATTTTAGACCCTGTAAGAATAGAAAAAGACACACTATCACATGAAGGCTCCCTATACGGTACTTCAAGCAATTCAAAATTTGCAGCATTTCTGCGACATCCAAACTTCTCTACTACTGTAGATAAACTCTATTTCTGTGGTGGATCTGCACACCCGGGTGGGGGCATCCCGCTATGCTTGCTTTCTGCAAAAATTGTTTCAGAACTGATACCAGAACATGGATAAGAAGATCAACCTAGCCATTGGACTCGTTTGGCTATTTCACGTATCTGGAATCATTGGAATTTTTTTAGGTTTTCAAGAATGGTTCCTTCCTAAAACGCAACTAAACTTACTGGTGTGCTTTATTCTTCTCATACTTGTTGGCAATCTGCTAGCGGCTAAAAAAGCATTCTACGCCTATATCTTTTTCATCATTGGTATGTTTATGGAGTGGCTAGGTGTACATTATGGATGGCCTTTTGGAAATTATGAGTATGGCGGTAATCTTGGAGCCAAGCTTGATGGAGTGCCATATATGATCGGTATTAACTGGTGTATGCTGACACTCATCACTGGGTCTTTGGCCGAGAAGGTTACTTCTCACAAAATTTACCGCCCTTTGTTGGGTGCTTCTTTGATGGTAGGGCTCGATTTTCTAATCGAACCGAGCGTACATATTCTAGACTTTTGGTATTGGTCAGGTGGCACTATTCCCGTCAACAACTACATTGGATGGTTCGTGATAGCTTTTGCACTTCACTACATATATCAGCGAACGATTGACACCATGAACTTTAAGTTTTCTTTGCATCTTTATCTAGCTCAGGTTTTCTTCTTCATAAGTTTCTATGTCTACACAAACCTTTGATTATGCCATTGTAGGTGCTGGTGCCGCAGGCATGCATCTTGCTCTTAAGATGATCGAAGACGATCATTTTCAGGAGAAGAAAATACTGATTATCGAGAAAGACAAAAAGGAAGATAACGACCGGACTTGGTCTTTTTGGGAACCCGAAGAAACTCGTTGGGATAAGCTCGCTGAGAACAAGTGGAAGAAGGCATTTTTCACTTCCAAGGAGGGGCGTTTGGTTTCACTAGATTTGAAGGAATACACTTACAAGACCGTAAGGTCTTCCAAATTCTATGCATACTGCAAAGATTTAATAGCAAACGCAAAGAACGTAACATGGATTGAAGAGGATGTCAACCAAATCAAGGGAAGCGACATATATACAAATCAAGGTATGTACCACGCGAACCATATTTTCGACAGCAGAATAGATCCTGAGTTCATAGAAAAGGAAAAAGAATACGCGTCTCTTTCCCAGCATTTTCTAGGTTGGTTCATTGAAACTCCCACCCCAGTATTTGACGATAGTAGTATCACCATGATGGACTATCAGTTACAATGGAAAGATCACACCAGCTTCACTTACATTTTGCCTTTTAGTCCCACCTATGCCCTGGTTGAATTCACACTATTCAACAACGAAATGCTTTCACATGATGAGTATGAAGAAAAACTTAAAACATATCTATCAGAACAGCTGAATATAGAAGAATACAAAATAGTTGAGGTGGAAAAGGGGGTAATACCTATGAGCAACTATCCCTTTACAAAACATCATGAACCTGCTCTGAGTAAAATTGGAACTGCTGGTAGCTGGGTAAGGCCCTCGTCGGGTTACTCCTTTAAGAACGGTGATAGATACTCCAGCCAAGTGATTGAAAACATCAAAAAGGGGAAATCACCGCATAATGGAATTGCTAAAAACAGATTTCGATTCTACGATTCCATTTTTCTTACCGTACTTAAGGAGGAAAACAATCTCGGAGCTATGATTTTTGAAACTCTATATACCAAACATGATATCACTTCAGTCTTCCGATTTTTAGATGAGCAGAGTTCGATCATTGAAGACTTAAGAATCATCCTATCCCTGAATATACCCGCATTTAGAAAAGCTTTACTTAAGGTCCTGCAATTCGGGAAGCATGTTTCGTCCTAGCCAAGTTCCTTCAGATCGGTAGGGTTGAAATCGAGAAAATAACTCCTCACTGTACCAATTAAGCTCCCTAGTCAAGGCAATTGCTTTTGAGTGTTCCTTACTGCGATAGGCAAAGGTTTTCAATTCCTCCTCACTGCTCCAAATACTGAATGTTGCCATTTGCAAAAACGGAACTTCCCCTATCCCCTTGGTATGCAAAAGCCCAGTGCTTCTTTCCAATGGTTTTTCAGAAATGGGAACGTACTTCCAGAATTTCCTCAGTAGCTTTTTTTTGATGGTAGCTCTAGTGATAATAGCCAAAAATGGAATCCTTTCATCAGGACTCGACAATTCAAAAGGGTTACTTCCTGACCATTTTCCCTCTGCTTTTATCGCCCTCATATAGATGCGCCACTGGTCGGTACTCTTTGCCTTATATCTCTTAAATAGTCTGGACGATTCAAAAAAAACATCTGCATCTTGCTCATTATCCCAAACTTGCAGCAGTGCATAGGTGCCCCAATCAGGATAGGGATTAAATCCATTGCCTCTTCCAGTGCCAAGAAGTTTGTAGAAAGATAAACCCACTGTTTTTGCGAGATCACGATGCGCAAACTGCATCATTACAAATGCCCAAAGCTTAGATGCTAAACTCTGATAACGAAAGAATGTGATCGTGGTTATTTGAGACATCTGAACAAGGGGATTTATGTTTTGAAACGTATCCCAATACGATAAAACATCTCACTATCCAGCGGTGGTCTAAAAACCAATTCTGTGTTATCTCTCAGCTGAAGATCAGATTGAACCGTCCTTGAAATGATAAAATACGACTCAATGTAATTTGTGATTTTATATTCATACCGAAAACCAAGGTTGACAATCAAAACGCGTATTCTATTCGCTGGACCTTCATTTTCTACGAAAACACCTTGCTGAATATGTGCATTAAATCCTTCACCTTCGGCATGGAGCTTCAACCTATGTTTCTCAGAAGCATGGAATTGAATGTTTGAGTATGGAGCACCTAATGTATAAGACCATTTCGGATGAAATTTTCGGTGATAGTTCACAAAGGGGAAAGGCCCTGGAAACCGCGAAGTTGTAGAATATCCAAGACCCATCATCAATCTACTTTTCTTACCGTCAGAAGTCTTTTTGCTCTTCACGAATACCATCACTGCATTCACCAAAAAGTCTTCTCCAACAAGGCTACCTGCCAGATTGCTGTTAAAAGAAGGTGTGACCTGAATTCCGAAACGCCAGTCGTTCTTCATTTCAGTCGTATAGGTCAGGTTTAGATCCAATGACTTAAAATTCTCCGTTTGATTTTTTTCGTAAGAATCCACTTCTTCACGGAATCGAAACAGCATTCGACTATAGTCGAACCCAACAAAGAAGTAAGCATTCTCATTGAGTTTGACAGGAGCATTTATTTCAACTGTCTGTCGGTGATACTCGAAATTTCCGCTGCTACTCGGCACATACAAATACTCAATCTTGCCCAAATCCAACAATTGAGCTTGCCCTTGAAAAATGATGAAAATGAGTAAAAATCCGACTGCTTTTCGCATAAAGTCAGGCAATTTCGACATTTTTTTATGATCCTTTTGAAAACTTTTTTCTTATTCGATTAATCAGTGACATAGGGCTGTCACTCTAACTGATTCCTTTGTCACATGTTTAATTTCAAATCAAAACAATGACAACACAACAAGTAGCAGATCAACTAGTAAAGCTTTGTAGAGAAGGGAAATTTGAAGAGTGTATTCAAAATTTATATTCACCAAACATTGTAAGTATCGAGCCTGAAGGAGGACCGTGGGAACCTAAGGTCCAAGGCTTTGATTCTCTTAGAAAAAAAGCACTGCAATGGCGTGAAATGGTTCAGGAGTATCACTCAAATAGTATTTCAGATCCTGTGGTAGCGGAGAATTTCTTTTCCATAGCTATGAAATCAAGTGTGACTCTGAAAGGAATGGACGAACGCATAAATATGGATGAGATTTGTTTGTATCAAGTAGAAGATGGGAAGGTGATAACTGAACAATTCTTCTATACTCCAGTACCACAAGAAGTTTAGTCAGATTGAAAATTTGGAGTCAAAATATGGTCACTTTAATTATTCTAACCAGCCTTTTGGATGGCTGGTTAGCAACCAATAACAGACCATGGAGTAGTTATCTTTTTACCGTATTATTTTTATCAAATGAGAGATTTTGAAAATCGACTGAAAGGCGGACACCCAAACTCCTTGGGAAACACGCTAGAGATTGTAGACGAGGTGTTGGCAGAAAACACTCATTTCGACGAATTATTTCATTGCTACTTCAGTGAAGATGAAATCGTGAGATTACGGGTATCCAATTCGGTGAAAAGGATTTGCATTGCCAAAAAAGAGGTAGTCCTACCTTATCTAGAAAAATTACTACATGAAATTTCGAAAATAGATCAAGCATCAACGCAATGGACATTGGCTATCCTGTACAAATTATTGGAAAAGGATATGAGTGATGAACAGCTGCGGGAAGCAAAGAATCAGCTCAAACACAACTTAAAAAATCACAAAGACTGGATAGTGCTTAACAATTGCATCGACACATTGGGGAAATGGGCTAAAAAGGATGAAGAATTAAAGCAATGGTTGACAGAACCTCTCACTAATTTGACCCAAGATTCAAGGAAATCGGTCGCTAAAAGAGCCACAAAAACCCTTGCTAGTTTCGTCTAAGACAAAACATAAAGACCTCATTAAGTACCGGATTGCTTTTTGAATAAAAGGTCAAAGTCAGTAGATTTAGTTGATGATCTCAACCAACCAGCTGCTGAAGCAGACAGTTTCTGTATTAGAACTGTCAGACCAATCAGGCATTCTATTAGACGCTGATTTCAGGATAGAATTCGCC
>JABSPG010000003.1 GCA_013214445.1 Ekhidna sp.
CAGTGGTGAACCATAGTGACACGGAGATACAGTCAGCTTTTGATCTGCAAGGCGCTCTTACTGTGGACTTAAGAGAGGAAGATGATTCCGTATCTTTCATATACAGTTCACCAACGGAAACGGCTGTTGAGTTTGCCAGAACTGAGTCCAATGAATGCGATATTCAACTGAATGGTGAAATTGCTGAGCTTCTAAATCAAAGTTCAACATATAACCTTAGGGTTCAATTATATCAAGTGTATGGCACAGACACTTGCTACCTTAAAAATGGCATTGTTTATATAGAAGACGATATCAGCGATTTTTCTCCTAGAGACACTATCGAATTAATCAATGGGTTGGCAGAGTATGAGGTGATTGCTGGTGTGCCAAATCTTGCAGAACCTTATAACAAAAATATAACTGTCATAGGGGAGGATCAAGAAGGGGATCAAGCAACAGCCTTTAAAGACGTATTAGTTTTAGGCTACAAAACACTGGAAAGTACATTTGAGACTACTACGCCAGAGTTGCCACTGTTTATTCTAAGGGATCCACCAGGTGATGGAAGTTTTGCGTTCCTTGAAGAGAACGAATCGATATGTAATACCATGTCATTCGATTACAAGAGGGAGACCACTGACAATGTAGACGTGGCAATGCATATGGGTCCTGATATTACTTTTTCTACTGGTTTCATTTTCGAGACTCAGACAGAAATTGACGTGACCCTTGACATGGAGATAGGAACCTCTGCCACTAATGGTTTCGGTACTTCTGTAGAGTATGAATCTTGTCTGACTTCCTCCGAAATATTCAGAACTTCCAGCAATGATTTGCTAAGTGATGGTGAAGGTGATGTATTCGTAGGAGGTGCGTTAAACGTGCTTGTGGGAACAAATCGCGTAGTTAAAGTCAATAGTTCAACCTGCGCAATTGAATTGGAAGATGTTATTATGGTTTTGCCTACAAGTTTCGCCACCACTTATATCTACACACAGCAGTTTATTAAAGAAAATGTGATACCTGGGTTGGAAGAAATCAACAATACAGAATCCGTGGAACAATGGGAGACAATTCTAGCCTACAATGACTCTATGAAGACAAGTGCGATCTTCGAGGAGAATATTTCTTTCAGCTCGGGTGTTGAATTTGAGCGGTCTGTAGCAGCTTCTGAGGTGTCTACTTCTAGCATGTCATTATCAAGTGCGTTTGTAACAGAAGTTGGGCTTAATACAGGACTAACTGTCAATGGAATGGGATTTTCTCTTGGACTCTCCACAGCCTCTGAAAGTGAGGAAGGGTTTACAAGGACTAGTCAAAACAGCACTTCAAAGACCGTGGGTTATTCACTCCATGATGATGATATTGGGGATAATTTCACCATTGATGTCAAAAGAGATGGACAGGGGATGCCAGTATTTGACCTGGTCGCCGGAGAAACTTCTTGTCCATGGGAGCCTGGGACAAGAAACAGGGCAGCTGTTAATGTCACTGCTTTATCTCCCACGACTGTTGTAGAAGTTCCTGAGGATGAACCAGCTGTCTTTAGGTATGCCCTTGGTAACGTAAGCGAGACAGGCGAAAGTGACTATTACGAGTTTAGGATAGTACAGGAGAGCAATCCGGATGGGGCGATAATTAAAGTCAATGGCGTGCTGGTAGAGGATAATATCTCATTCTTTGTGAGGGGTAATGAAAGCGAGGAAGTAACAGTAACTGTAGAAAAAGGTCCAGAGGCATTTACTTATAATGATCTAGTCTTTGAATTCTATTTTCCTTGCGAATATGAGCGAGCATTGGATTTGTCTTTCGATATAGAAGATTTGATTGCCAATGATCCTGGTCGTGCTGCTTTTTTTGCAAGGCAGACAGCTAACGTAGAATTTGTCAAAACTTGCCAAGATGTTACAATCTTTAGTCCAGGCGATGACTGGTTGGTCAATTCTACGTCAAACAATCAGCTCCCCATTACAATTTCGGATATAGATCTTGATCAAACAGAATTTGAAAGACTGTACTTCCAATATAGAAGACTAGTAGAGGGTGAGCCCTTTGTTAATGGCGCAACTATTGAAAAAGCTGAAATGACTGGAACCTCCTACTCCTTTGATTGGGATGCTACCAATGTCTCGGATGGTGCTTATGAGCTCAGGATTACGAGTGAATGCAACTCAGGGTTTGCGCCAGGGCTGACCGAAACAGTGAGCGGAAGAATTGATCGCCAGGCACCTGTTACTTTAGGAACCCCAACACCTATCGACGCTATATTGGGGCAAGATGATCAGATTACAATCACATTTGAAGAAGAAATCAAATGCAATGAGATTATTTCATTAGCTATTCCGGCAAGTTTGGAGACTGGTAGTATGAATAATGTAGCCCTGTCCAATACAGAGACAGGGTTATATCTTGAAGCGACAGTGACGTGTACGGATAATCAGCTGGTTATAGTTCCTAAATTAGAAAACAAGTTCATCGAGGGACAAGTCCTTCGAGTAGATGTGCTTGGAATCGAAGACATGTTTGGAAATATTCAGACTGAAATGGTAACCTGGGAATTTAGAGTAGATAGAGATCCACTTGAATGGCTGGGCGGTGATGTGCAAATCGTGGCAATGGAAGGAGAATCACCCTCATTTACTAGACAGGTAAAAAACAATGGAGCTTTTGCTGTCAATGTAAACCTCTCTGGTGAGCTTGATGTTCAGACCCTCGATGAGACGCTTTTACCTACCTGGATCTCTAGTGCAACGCCTCGTTCCTTCACTTTGCAATCAGGAGGGACGCAAGATGTTAGTTTCACGATAAGTGATCAAATTGGAGGCGGCCAATACCATGGTATGGTGACTGCTGCTACCTCTTTTGGTGCCCCTGAATTGCTACTGGATGTTCGTATTCTATGTCCTGATCCTGCGTGGGAGGTAGACGCCTCAAAGTTTGAAAACTCAATGACACTTGTTGGAGAACTGGAGATCAGGGGGGATTTGTCTACAGATGAGTTTGATATTGTAGCTGCCTTTGTTGGAGACGAAATCCGGGGGGTTGGTAGTGTGGAGTTTGTCCCAGAATTGACGGAAGATGCCGGCCCGGATATCTACCGAGTATTCATGACCCTATACACGAATAGCACCAGTTCTGAAACAATAGAGTTTCAAGTGTGGGATGCTTCCAGGTGTCAACTCTATGGTCAAATAGCAGAAACCTACGCTTTTTCACTTCAGACGGCTTCATTAGGATCACCTACTAATCCTGTCAGTATTACTGTGACCAACGATATCATTCAGGATATTCCATTGAGAAGAGGCTGGAACTGGATTTCATTCAATCTAGGTACAGCTAGTCATAATACTAATGATCGTCTTTCAACATTGGGGAATAGCCAACGTGGGGATATCATTAAATCTCAGTCGGAATTTAGTCAGTACGTCCCGTCATTGGGCTGGGTTGGACCATTAGTTAATTTGGATAGTACACAGGCTTTTAGAATAAAAATAGGAGAAGCAGACACCCTTCGCGTGGTAGGTGAACCAATTGATTTTGAGAACACCACTCTGGAGTTAGATTCTGGATGGAATTGGGTTTCCTTCTTACCTCCTGTTGCAATGGATATTAACACAGCCTTATCAAGTGTATCGGCTACTGCCGATTTCATCATCAAAAGTCAAACAGACTTTGCGCAGTATGTTGATTTTCAGGGATGGGTTGGTAGCCTGGACTTTATGGGGCCTAATCAAGGATATTTGATGTACGTAGACCGTCCGCTTTCAATTGATTATCCAGTGACTGATGAAAATGCAAGAACTATGAAGAGTGAGGAACAGCATAGTACTTTACCCGATGGTTGGGAAATTGATCTTTCAACTTTTGAAACAAATTCTAATATCATTGCTACAGTAGCTTCAGGAGAGGTGAGTCATTCATCATTGATCGGTGTTTTCGATGGCATGAAGCTGGTAGGTTACGGACATGCGGAGTATCTTGATTTCAAGGATGAACTCTATTTTTTTGTTACCTATTCTGCCCCAACTGATGGAAAAGAGTTAAGCATAAAGCTTTATTCTGATGGATCAATTTATGAAGCATCAACTTCGGTAACCTCGTCTTCGGGGAAGGTGGTAGGAAGTGTAAACGAGCCATATGTAATTGACATTCCAGAATTAACGCTAGGTGTTAGTTTGATTTCACATGATATAAAGCTCTATCCAAATCCATTCGAAGATCGGTCAACACTTGATATTGAATTGGTATCTACTTCAACGATTAAGGTCGTGATCCAGAACGTTTTGGGTCAAGAGATTACTGTGCTATTCAGTGGGACACTTAATAATGGTAAGCATTCTTTCGAAATCAGTAAAAATGGTGACGGTTACAATTTGGATTCAGGTCTGTACATCGTCAGTATTTCAGTGGATAATGAAGTTGTTCATCGAAAGGTTTTTGTTAAGTAAACGTTTATTGCCCTCACCTAAGGGTTCTAGGCTTTAAAAATATCACTATGAAAAAAGTCCTAACATTCATATCTCTTCTACTTTCATTTACAAGTTTTTCTCAACTGTTGCTTGAAAATATTTCAGATCAAAGAGTTGGGAAAGGAGGTGGATTTGAGCCGATCGAATTGAGTGATCTTGTTTCAGATCCCGATGCTGTCTTTTGGGAAGCATCCTTTTTAGGACCTAAAGAACCTGATACTAGACCGGAATGGCAAGTAATTCCTTCAGATTTTGCGTTTGAAATGAATATCACAGCTAGAATCAGTAGTAAGGGCGTGGCTACATCCGGTGCGGATGACTTGCTTGTAGTTGTAGATGCTTCTGGTGAGGTTAGGGGGGTGGCATCAGCAATTCTGGTTGGAGATGATTGGTTGTACTTTTTGACTGCTTACTCCAATAAAAATTCAGAAATACTCTATTATCAGTTTTTTGACGATTCTTTTGACCAGCTGCTTACCTCAGCTCAGACCTTGTCTTTTGTATCAAATGGGGTGGCTGGGCAACCAGATAATCCAGTAGTGCTGGATATGGAGATTATTTCCCAAGTGATTGAAGGAACAGTGTTATTGCTTTCATTGGTTGATACTTCTTTTGTAGGAACAGAAAGGCTATCTCTTATTGTTCGCTCATTAAGTGATCCTACTAAATTTGAGACCGATACGATTGGATTCACGGTGGTAGATGATTTTACTCCTCTATTGGATTCCATTCCTGGCCAAGTAGTCAATTTCGAAGGAATATTTGAAAGCTTTGATTTGGACGATTTTGCAGTGTTAAGTGATACAGATTCCATACATTTTGTTAGTAATGGGCAGGCTGATCTGACGGTTTCTATTGATCCTGAAAATGTAGTGACTATCACCAAGCCTCAGGGGTGGTTCGGAGAGGAATTCATCACATTTACAATCGTTGATGTCACATCCAATGCATTTAGTTCTAGCCAAGAAGTCGCATTTAAAGGCAAGCCACAAGACCAAGCCCCAAGATTATCAACTATTCCTCATCAAACAAATGGAATACGGGGTAGTTTTGAAACGATCGAATTAGCTTCGTTCGTTACTACTCAGAATCCTGATGCCATCCAGTTTTCTTATGAATTCATCACAGATTCTGCTTCGGAAGTACCTACTTGGGAAGTGAATCAAAGTGATTTCCAGTTTGATATGTCTTTGACAACCAAAGTAACGGCATTAGGGACTAGTTTGATCGGTCCAGATCATATTCTAAGTGCTTACAGTCAGTCTGACACTACGTTAATTGGAGTCGCCTCCCCAGTTGAGGTTGGAGATGATTGGTTCTTCTTTATGTCGATTAATAACAATAGTGACCAAGATTCTGTTTTTTTTCGATATTATGATGATGATAGTAAAAGGATTCTACCAGTATTCGAGACGCTCAAATTTGTGTCCAACGAGATTTTGGGAGATCCTATAGACCCTATTGAACTTAAGGCAGGCTACATTATTATTGAAATAAACGAAGAAAACGATGCTGTCTTTGAGACCTATCCCTCATCTTGGTTGGGGAGCGAATTGGTTCGATTCACCGTAACAGATACATCGACAACCCAGCAATTATCCGATAGCGATACGGTCACATTTCAAATTTTGAATATTACGCCACCTCGCTTAACGGACATTCCGGATCAGGCAATCCTAGAGGGCGATTCTTTCAATACTATCGACTTATCTCAGTATTTGGAGGGTCTGACTACTGATCAAGTGACTTGGTTTGTTGAGGGTGCGGATACGCTTTCACCGGCCTTGAATGGAAACATTGTTACGCTGAGAACTTCAACTGATGATTATTTTGGGTCAGAAACTTTGACTATTCGGGTGGTGAGCAAAGAAAATGAAGACCTTTCAGATTTTGAAGAAATCTCATTTACCGTCCAGAGTGTTAATGATCAGCCAGTTATCACATCAGAGGCTGTTCTTAGTGCAAGTGTTGGAGCATTGTATTCTTATGAGATAAATGCAATAGATGTAGATAACGAAGGCCTTGATTTCGTAATATCAGATCTACCAGATTGGCTTTTCTTTGTGAAAGGTGTTAAGAGTTCTACTCTTCTTGGGATTCCTCAAGAGGTTGATGTTGGAAGCTATAACATCTCCATTAGCGTCTCTGACGGTGATGCTGTCGTGACTCAGGAATTTATCATTTTGGTTTCAATTGAATTTGCTCGTTTGCTACCAATCGAAAATCAGTTAGTAGAGGAAGGTGGTAGTTTTAAATCTATTGATTTAGGATCTTTTTTGGATGCTGAAGGCGGCTTAGCTGTTTCATGGGAGGTATCGGGCGGTGGTCAAAACCTTATTCCAACCATTTCAGCAGATTCAGTACTATCAGTAGCCATCACCGATGAAAACTGGTTTGGGTCGGAAACATTGACGCTATCATTGTTCAATTCAATAAATTCTGATTTGCTGGACAAGGAAGAGATTTTCTATAGAGTTATCAATGTAAATGATGAACCCACCTTTACATCCGAAGCGCCTTTTGTAGGTTTTGCTGGCGAATCCTATGAAGCAATCCTTAGGGTCGAGGACATGGATGGTGATGAATTAGACTTTTCAGTGTCCGAACTACCAACTTGGCTGTCGACGATTAAAAGTGCTAACTCAATCGTATTTTTTGGAATTCCTTCGAATTCGGATGCCGGAGATAATCAAGTTGCTTTTCAAGTAAGTGATGGTACAGTTACTTTGTTTAAAGATTTTGTGATTTCTGTTGTGCCGGTACTTGGATTCGACGAAAAGGAAGAGATCGAGCTGTATCCTAATCCAACATCTGATTTTCTTTACTTTACAAATAAAGAGTCTATTTCTGTACAGTTATTTCAATTGGATGGAAAACTGATAATGAACAAGGAGCTGAAACCTTCTGATTTTATCGATCTAAGAGAGCTTTCGGAAGGTGTATTCTTTATTGAAATGCAAGATGAAAAAGGAAATTTCCGTACCAGATTAATAAAAAAAGTACATTAACAAATCTTAAACTCTTTCGGAAAAACAATTAGTTGATTCTTAATCTCCTGTATAATAGACCGAAATTTTCAAGTTTTGCGATTTCAAATCAGTCGTGGATCAAATGAGCTTTTTACTGAGTTGGTTTGAGGTTTTTATTGATATAAAGCTTACGTTTTGTAGCCTTTTCCGAGAATTTCGATTTTCGAAAAATTGAATACTTATGCATAGAAAATGCAAAATCAAAACCAAGAGTTCATTGATTTGAAAGCCACTAAATCAGAATTGAGGAGTCAAGTTACTGGGAGTTAAAGTGCATCCCATTTGGGTAAGGAAATACTTTTTAGAGAAAATGTGGGTGAATGGCGATTTAGGAGTAGCCGGATTGGTTAAAGTCAGAATAACTAAAATTCCTTAAGTCAATTCTCTGGATTTATTCATTAGGAATGGATAAAACTAACGTGAATATCGGGTACTGATTAGTAGTATTTTTTTACATTAATGTCAAAAAAAAGAACTGATTTTAACTTTAATAGAAGAGGTAATTTTTCCTTAGTGTGACCTTAAAAGCCTTCTATTTAGTTTTTTCCAACTGCAATTGCCAATTAACACTTTTTAACAGCCTCAAACCCTTGACCTTTCTTCGAGTGGTTCTTAAAATTGCGATCGATTTTGATCAATAGAGCTTATGGCAATCGTAGTAGATAGTTTAACGAAACAATACGGTGTTCAAAAAGCAGTGAACGACATTTCCTTTGAGATCAATACCGGTGAGGTAGTTGGTTTTTTGGGACCCAATGGTGCTGGTAAGAGCACCACGATGAAGATGATCACTTGCTTTATGGCCCCAACCACAGGTGATGTACATGTAGAGGGAGCTTCCATTTTGACGGAGGCAGAGTCAGTCAAAAAGAAAATAGGTTACCTACCTGAACACAACCCTGTCTATTTAGATATGCCAATTGTGGACTACCTCAGATTTAGTGCTGAGGTGCAGGGAGTTTCCAAGTCTGAAATTCCGTCCAGAATTGCTGATATGATTGATCGGTGTGGTCTTGATGCGGAAAAGCATAAGAACATTGGAGAATTGTCCAAAGGTTATCGACAGAGGGTGGGTCTTGCGCAAGCGATGATTCACGATCCTGAGGTGCTGATTTTAGATGAACCAACAACAGGACTTGATCCCAACCAAATTGTTGAAATACGTAAGCTGATCAAGGATCTTGGCAAAGAGAAGACGGTCATTCTAAGCTCACACATTCTTTCGGAAGTAGAGGCCACATGTGACCGCATACTGATCATCAACAAAGGCAGGATTGTGGCGGATGGATCTTCTGATACGTTGCGCCAACAGGCTCAAGGTCAGGAGTTGTTGACCATTCAAATTGAAGGTCAAGGCAATATTGAAAAGAAATTGCTGGAGTTGAAATCTGTTGAGAAAGTAGCAGCCATCGCAGAAAAGGATAATGGATTTTCGGTACAGAGTAAACCAGATCTGAGTTCTAAGAAGGAGATATTCGATATGTGTGTATCCAATAGTTGGTACCTGCTAGAAATGACAGGAGTGGAGACCAGGCTAGAAGATGTGTTTAGAAATCTAACGAAGTAAAGCGATGAGTAAAGTTTGGATAATAACTAAGCGGGAGCTTTCAGGATTTTTCGATTCGCTGATTGCTTACGTAATGATCATTTTGTTCTTGGGGCTTAGTGGATCATTTACCTGGCTGTTTGGAACGAACGTATTTGTGATTGGCCAGGCCAGTCTAGACGTGTTTTATGGAGTAGCCTTTTGGTCTCTTTTCTTCTTTATTCCTGCCATTACGATGCGAATGATTGCGGAAGAGAATAAGACAGGTACTATTGAATTATTGATTACAAAGGCAGTGTCTGATTCACAGATTGTCTTGGGAAAATTTTTAGCATGCCTCATCCTGGTGGTGATTGCACTATTGTGCACCCTTCCATATTACATCACTGTATCGCAACTAGGAAATGTAGATGATGGATCGGTCATAGGAGGTTACTTTAGTTTGATCCTATTGTCGGGTTGCTACATCAGTATTGGGCTGTTTGCAAGTAGCCTTACACAGAACCAGATCGTCGCTTTCTTGATGGCACTGTCAATCGGTATCTTCTTTCAAATGCTGTTTGATGTGATTGGTTCAGGACTGACGGGTACCATGGGGGAATTTTTTAATTTCCTAAGTGTACGTACTCATGTAGAATCCATGAGCAGAGGAGTGGTTGACAGCAGAGATGTTATTTACTTTCTATCGATCATTCTAGTAGGCCTACTTGGCACGCAGATTATGTTGTCTAAAAGAAACTGGAAATAAGATGCAAAAGAAGACAATCATCGTACAACTAGTTATTATCGTAGCGATAGTCGTAGTAGCAAATCTTTTGTCAAATTCGGTGTATTTCCGTTTAGACTTTACCGAGGATCAGCGGTATACCCTAAGTGACGCATCAAAGGATATTTTAAAGAATCTGGATGATGTGGTGACTGTGTCTGCTTATTTCTCCGAAGACCTTCCACCACAATTGCTGAGCAACAGGCAAGACTTTGAAGACATGCTCATTGAATATGGGCAATTGT
>JABSPG010000030.1 GCA_013214445.1 Ekhidna sp.
AAGCTGTGGTGTAGAAGGTTACACTATGATTTACAATCAGGCTTTTCCCAGGGGTAGCTACTTTTTTAAGTTTTGAATCAAGAAAAAACTTGCTGAGCTTTTCTGGATTCTCAGGGATTACTTCGATCTCTGCAGATTTATCCTGAGCAAAATTCGGGAAGCAGCAGCAGCATAAAAGGAAGATTAATGAAATATTTTTTTTCATAATAAGTGCTTGAAGTTTCTCTCAAAAGTCCTTTGTTCAGAGCACTAATCAGTAGGGCATTTGCCGTATTTCTAGATTTGAAAAGTTCATTCTTTTTTATTTTGAGGTCCTGTGATCAAAAGGACACTTTCCTCAGCCAATAATACTATGCTCTTTAATGCATGGTTAGAACAGTCGCTTTTCTCCATTGGATTTGTTTGTTTGAGTAGTTTTGATTTATGAGAAACGCCATTCTCATCTTATACTCATTAATACTTCATGTGTCGCATGCACAGTATCGATTTGACCACTTAAGTGGAGAAGATGGTTTAAGTCAAAATTCGGTAAACGATATTATTGAGGATTCTGAACGGTTCATGTGGCTGGCAACACAGGACGGACTCAATCGATATGACGGTTATGACTTCAAAGTATACAATCTCAATTCAGACCCTCCGCTCTCCTCAAACTTTGTATGGAGTTTGGTAGAGGATCCATCGGGTAATATTTGGATGGCTTCTTCTGTTGGAGCCACTCGTCTTAATTGGAGAAATGGATCCTCGACAAGGTTCTATTCTGACATTACAAAAAAAATGACTTCCACTGGGAATCAGGTTAGTCGAGTCATTTTGAAAGGGGATACAGTGATCATTGCTTATGATGGAATGGGTTCCGTTAAGCTTCATCACCAAGCCTATTCAGAGATTGATGAAATATCTCTTGATACTACACACCTTCATTACGCTGCTGATACCGAACAAAAAAGGTATTTGTACGACGAGTTTAGGATCAGTGACAAACTGGTTGTCATCTCCATGAGCCATCTGCTCATTAATGATGAACAATTCGCTTATCCAGAGGGCTTCACTGTAAATAATTTCCAGGGAGATTGTTATCTGTACCAGAATGGGTTTTTTCTGGGTACATCGGGAGGACTTTTGTATTTTGATTTAATTAAGAAGAAATTTTCACAAACATGTCTTGATCAATCAGTCAGCCAAATATCACAAAGCCCCGACGCAAAGAATTTATGGATTGGCACAGCGAATGGAATTCAAGTATATGATCCATCTTCTATGACATGTGGAGTGAGAATAGAAACAGAGTCAGCATCCTACTCTTTGAGTAGCTCCTCTATCTCCTCTATTTATCGAGCATCTGATGGTATATACTGGATTGGTACGGCAAATGGGGGTATAAATCTTTACAATCCACTGAAAGATAATTTTAGGTTCCTCAATAAGGAGGGAGGATTAAATGGGAAACCTGTCTGGGATGTATTAAAGATTCAAGAGAATCTTTTCATTGCTTCGGATCAGGGTTTTTTCCATATTATGCTCTATGACAAGGATCAACAGACTTTCTTAAAAGATGAGAT
The DNA here is from genome assembly GCA_013214445.1 of Ekhidna sp. Lineage (GTDB taxonomy): Bacteria > Bacteroidota > Bacteroidia > Cytophagales > Cyclobacteriaceae > Ekhidna. The sequence continues at coordinate 1,563 of JABSPG010000030.1, forward strand.
AACCTTGATGGCGAAGGTTAACCACAGCCTCCTTTCTGAGGAGAGGATAACAACCCTCTTTGAAATCGATGAAAACCGATTGCTGATTGGTACGCATAGTGGGATATTGGCATCTTATGATATGCAGAAGAGGAGTATTACCCAAGTGGAAAGACTGCAGGGCAGCCCGGTAATTTCCGGTATAGTGGAAAGGAGAGATACATTCTATGTGACAACTCATTCCGGTCTACGAATCTTAGATCAGGACTTGCGGGAAGTTATGCATTGGGGATATGATTTTGATCCAGATAAATACAAGACAAGCTACTTTCTCAGTGCTTTCAAGGCTAGAGATGGCTCGTTATGGTTTGGGGCTAATAATGGATTTTATATTTATGACACCTTAAGTGAATTGACTCATATTCCTTTCGATGAAGACGATCTACGTTACAGTCCGGCTCACTACTTCATTACTGGTTTTTTCGAAGATGATGAGCATAAAATATGGATGTCTACTTTCGGAGGAGGTGTCAGCTGCTTCGATAGAGAGACAAGTAAATTTATGCACTATCGAGAGCAGGACGGATTGATTCATAACACCTGCTCGTCCATCGAAGGCTACAAAAACAAGGTTTTTGTTAGCACAAATGCGGGGTTGAGCGTAATTGATCGGTCAAGTGGTTCTATCACAAATTATGCTAAGGAGGATGGTATCATCAGTAGTGAGTTTGCAATAGCTTCTTCATTCAGATTTGACGATGAAATCTACTTTGGAGGATTGGATGGGATCACTATGTTCAATCCAACTAGTCTGAATGAATTTCAATTGGAGGAGCCTCTTATCACAGAATTAGAAGTAAACTATGAACCCGACATCTTTTCGAAAATATCGAACAATCAACTATTCTTAGAACCCTCCGACAAGATCTTCACACTTTCTTTTTCGGGCATGTCCTATCAGAAAGGGAGTCTCATGAAATATGCCTATCGAATGAAAGGTTTTGAAGACGATTGGGTCTTTACAAATGCAGGAAATAGAAAAGCTACGTACTCCCTCGGTCCGGGAAACTACCTGTTTGAGGTCAAAACCATTTTAGATGGAAGGGAAAGTGACGTATCTCAGCTACAAGTAATCCGATTGCCTGCTTTCTATCAAACTTGGTGGTTCATTACCCTTTCAGTTGTATTTATTATTCTCTTAATTGTAGCTATATCACGTTATTTTTCATATCAAGCTTTGAAGGATCGTCTACGTGCATTAGAAGTGCAACAAAAGATTCAGAAAGAGAGGGAACGGATTAGCAGAGATTTGCATGACAATGTTGGCTCTCAGATTACCTACATAGCTACAACACTTGATGGGCTATCAGTAGGAGACCATGAAGAGGTTAGGGAGCTTGGCGATTTTACGAGGGCTACCATGCGCCAGCTTCGCGAAACAATTTGGGTAATCAATAGGGATAAGGTAACGATTGCAGAGCTTCAAGCCAAGATCATTGATTATTTGTCTGAGGTATTGAAATACAGACCCGAAATTAGGCATGAAGTAAAAATTCCTAAGGATCCAATTGAGCTTAATCCAGAGCGAGCTATCAATATTTTCAGAATAATTCAAGAGGCAGTAAATAATGTGCTAAAGCATGCAAAAGCGTCTACGATCAGAATAGAATGGAGTGGGGATACCAATGCTACATTGACAATTTCTGATGATGGTATTGGTTTTGATGGAAAAGAAAAGCTTGGACATTTTGGCCTACTCAACTTGAGAAGTAGGGCTTCTGATTTAGGAGCGGCATTTGCGATTGAATCGGTCATTGGGAAAGGTACGGTGATCAGTATTTCCAATTTATAAATAGGTCAAATGACGTAAGGGTGTTTGAAAAATCATGGATAGATTTAGGCATGCAGATCAAGATAGGACTGGCTGATGATAACCCTCAATTACTCAAATCCATAACACATGGGCTAAATAAGTACGAGCACATTCAACTTGAATTTGTCGCACTAAATGGGAATGAAGTCCTAGACCATCTAGTAGAAAAGTCGATTGATGTAATGTTGATGGATATCAATATGCCAGTCATGAATGGCATAGAGGCCACTCAAAAGCTAAAAGATGAGTATCCTGATGTTAAAGTGATAATGCTCACCGTTTTTGACGAAAATGATAAGATTTTTGATTCTATTTTGGCTGGCGCCTCTGGGTACTTGCTAAAGGATGTAAAGACCATCCAAATCATTGAAGCGATTGAAGATGTGCTGGATGGAGGAGCACCCATGAGTCCAGAAATTGCAACTCGTATTTTAGGATTACTTAGGGGGAAGTCTACTGGCGAATTGCAACAGCAGAGGGCGGACAAGTTTGGATTAACAAAGAGGCAGCTCGAAATATTACAAGAGATTGCTTTAGGCTCTCATTATAATCAGATAGCTGAAAAGCTTTTTATTTCTCCTAAGACGGTTAGGAAGCACATTGAAAATATCTATTCGAAGCTACATGTGCACAACAAGGTGGAGGCGATACAGCTGGCAATGAAACACAAGATTATCTAAGGGTAGAAGAAAGCTTTCATCTACCTGCCACAATCTGCGACTAATCAACAGGGTAAGGCACAAAAACGAAATTGGTAAACTCCTGATCTATGACGAACAAGCAGCAGAATTCATCAGGATCTTTGTAATTCTCTTTGAAGATCTTTTCATCAACTAGCAACCCTCGCTGCACAAATTCTTCCATAAAAGAAGCATAGTAGTGCCAATCATTTTCAGCCTGAAAAGCTTCCACCAACACCTGCCCGATTGGTTGGCTAACCTGGCACATAGGGAAAACGGGGTATTTGGAAAACTCCTGCTTTCGGATAGCATACGAAGCTTCCTTTAGCGGCTCAGCTACTTTTACAAAATCAGAAGAAATGCGCCCAAGTTGTTTGGGGTTTAATTCAGGATCGTTCTGCATGATGCAAATTTAGAATCGGCTGAGAACATTCGATCATCTGACTAAGGTAATTTGATGACAACTTTTCCAGTGAAAGCGTTCTCATCCATAAGCTTATGCGCCTTGGGCAGATCCTTGAATTCAAACACTGAATCAATGTGTGGTTTATAGATACCCTTTTCTACTCTATTGATAATCTCTTGAATTTTTTCACCATCCTTTTTTACCGATATAGTTCCACTATCATAGAATCCTACCCTAGGCTTGATTAAAGCCTTCGCAAAGCTCCCTGCCTTGTCTGTACCATAGCTGTCAGTTAATGAACCTGCCAGGCAGAGGTATGCTTTTTTTGATCTCAAGTTAAAGTCGTCCTTGAGTGAGGTTTTGCTCACGATGGTGTCCACCACTCCATCTGCACCGTCAGGCCATTCTTTCAGTACCTCTTTTGCCACTTCTCCAGATGAGACAAGCGCTTTATGCATTCCTATGCTTAGCATTTTTGACACTTTGTGTTTGCTTCGTGTCACTCCTATCACCTTTCCGCCTAGATGGTTTACAATTTGTGTGATTCCAATCGCAAGTGCAGAAGCCCCGGGTCTCACAATAATTTTGGGCTGATCAAATTTTTCAAGTTTCAAGGCATGAAAGCAGCAGCCCCAGGCTGTAAAGTAGGTTTCTGGAATGGAGGCTAAGGTAGTCCAGTCTAGCTGTGTTTCTAGTGGGAAAACGTTCGTGACCGGAACCACGGTTTGTTCAGCATATGATCCGTCGTAAGCTCTTCCCATTTCACCCATGGCTGCACAAACAACCTGACCCGCTTTCAGTTCCTCACCAGGACAATCAATTACCTCACCCGCACACTCTATTCCTATTATTCTAGGGAACTTAACTGCCTTTCCAGATCCACCTATCCTTGTCACTGCTTCAGCACGATTGAGTCCAAACGCTCGGATGGCAATGCGCACCTGACCCATTTTTGCGGTAGGATCTGGTACAGTGTTGAGTTCTAACGATCGGTAATCTCCAGGTTGTTTGATCACATAAGCTTTCATAATTGTAAGCTACTATTAAAATAGAATCTACATTGATCGATTGATCTAAAAGGATAATCAATACTAGAAGCTCCAACTTGTCTAAGTTGAACTACCTAAAAATCTTCTCCAACAATACCACACTTTCCACATGAGATGTTTGTAAGGGTGAAAATTACACTCTATTGAGCGTATAGGCTATTTTTTAGGTTGAACTTGATCTTCGCGGACAAGATTCGGACAAAGGAATGCTGATCTCTCAGTTTTTCCCAAGATAAGTTGAGAATATATGGGAAGTCATTCTCAAGTAAAAAAATTTACATAAGGTATCGGGTATATAGTCTTGGCGTAAAAGCATTATCCGTTTTTCTTTTTGTGATCCATTTGGTCATTTCCTTCATCTAGTAGTTGCTAAAGTGAGTTGACTTACCTGCATCAAAAGAGGTCAACAGTTTCTTCATCTTTTTCTTTTCAATTGGCTAAAAACAAACCTTAGATACAGAAATGAGAGTAGACCTAAACCAGCGATAGTGATTGTGTTGATAAACAGGCTGGTATAAAAACTAGCAGTGACCCCAATCATGCAAATGAGTAAGAATAATGGAGATAAGATTTTCAAAAGACCCAATTGTCCACATAGGAGTTATTAAATGTCGTCATGAAAGATGAAGTTAGTAATCTGCTGAATTTACCGGTTTGCAAGCAAAGGGTTAAATACCTGCTGCAGTAAAAGAATATGAATCGCTCATCAAAACAACAGGGATATCCTATGCGCACAAATACCAATTTGGGGGTATCTTATGGAAATCTGTGACGATTAATTTTGATGGAGCCTAACATTTGCTAAATCAAAACATCATGAAAAAACTCAAAACCGAAAGGTTCAATCGCTCTCTGAGTACGGTCCTGTTTACTCTATTTGTTCTAGCATTCAACCCACTGTGGAGTCAAAACAACTTTGGAACATGGTGTGTTAAGCAGTGTGTGTCGATGAACGGAGAGTGCGTTCTTGAGGAGAATGGGGCTCCATACATTGATGGCACAACGGATAATATCCTCGACTTAAGGATCTTTATAAGGCCGGTTGTGATTGATGGTATACCATGCATCTATACTCGATCAAATTACAAGCCAAAAGGTGCGAACTATCCTGCCAAGTCACTTTGGCCGATAAGTGTAGGCGGATTAAATATTTACGAATACATTCGAAATATTCTGCAGGCTGATGAGATAGCATATCCGATAAGGTCATATATAGATCAAAATGCGATTGTCATAGTAGACAAAAGAATGTATGACTTTTCTAAAACGCGATCCTTTGACATGGGAAACATTCGTAAAGTGCTTTTGGTAGAGTATGGAAAAAAAGCAAGTCTTCATGCATACAGGAACCTTCAGGTGCAATTGGAACTGAACAAAAGAGGTCACAATCTGGAGCTTGATGGAAAGTGGGGGCCAATGACCACAAGAGCCTATAAGGAAGAGGTACGCTTGGACTTCCCTATCTCATTAGCAATGTCTGGCTATGGAGATATTTCGATGAATTTTGTAGATAGCGATGACTTTTTGAAGTACTACAGTCAGACTATCAGGCGAAATGATGTGTGCGTTCAAGAGATGTGCGTGAATACTGAGGGCGAGCTCTTATTTAAGGCAGCTTGTGGCATCCTCAGCTTTGAGGCTACAACTGATGAACAGCTAGTACTTGAAATAAATCATGATTTAGTGGCAAGAAGTTTTGTGATCAAGAAAGGTCAAAAGGTGACAGATCAAGATGGTTGTGTGATGCTAAGAGAAAACTGTTTTGGTTCTCGCTTAGGTAATAGGACCGTTGAGATCGACTGTGATGATAACAAAATAAGCATCCCAATGGACAACAGGGCGAAACTGATCGGAAAGACGTCTTCCTTAAAACTGTGATATAAACCTGCCAGGGTTTGGATGTTCCTGTTTAACGATGGGTGATAAGGGTTTTTTACCTCAGGATGTGTCATCTTTATCATATGCTATTCCTTTTTGTACAGATGGTTAAATACCTTATTTTCACACTATATATCGCCATTGGGAATGTATCCAGTCTATGTCTCTCGGATCATAAAGACTTCGCTAATATGATCCGAAATAGGAAACAAAAAAACACTTGTGAATCGCAAGTGTTTTGATGCTTCTACCAAAAAGCTAGAAGAAGGAATTTGCTACGTGGCTACTCAGATTGAATGCCTTCAATAATCCCTGCAATATCTGTGGTGAGCCCAATGGTAAATGCTCTGTTGCTATCGAAAATATCAACTCCAAAAAAGAATGTTTCTAATAGCAAGACACCTACACCAAGATTGAAATTGATATCCTTGTTGTCCTTTTCAAAGGCACTCACGTAAAGGCCTAAACCTATGTCATCTTTTGCTGTAGGGAATCCTAAATTAAACGAGCTGAAAGCGCCTACATTAATTCCACTCAGCAAGCTCCAGCGTGGTATGGTATCCGCTTTGGGCTCGTCTAGTAGGTACCGGGCACCACTTAATCCTAAATAAAATTCGGGTTTAATGCCTTTTTTACGATACACGATAAGTTCATCGTTTACTTTGTTGTCAGGTGAGGTGATTCTAACGTTGAAGGTCTCTCCACGACTTACCGAACCTACTGGAATCTCTATCGTCTCAGCAGATTTAAATTGGATGGTTCGGTTAGAGATGGTTAGTTCCCCCTTAGTCGCTTTTAACTGCAACTGAAATTCTCGGTTTTGATCTATCCACGGATCTTTTTGGGTGAGTGCTAGATGTGAATCGTCTTTTTCCAATTCGATGTAGAGGTCATTTCGTTTGCTTCGCTGAATAGGTGAACCAAACGTAATCAGGCCGGAGAACTCCTCATCTATTTGTTCTATGAATAAGGTATCAGTGGTCACATATTTCTCCAGATTGTATTTATGAAGCAGCAAACTTCTTTGACTGTATGCTTCGCTCAGTTTAAACTTAATCAAGCCATCATCGCTGATATTCCCGTCAGTAAGGTCAACATTTGTTGTGTCGATGACGACTTTCCAGTTTTTGTTTTCTTCTCCGACGATATCGTATTTCAATGAGATTTCTTTATTCTTCAACAGGAAGGGTTCTGCGATCAGTTTAGGAGTTTTTAGTAAGTTCTTTATTTCTCCAACCCATTTTCGGACAGTTCCATTTTGGTCTGTATGTTTCAACTCAAAGAATGCTTTACTACCCCTAATCTCTGGAACAAAAAGTCGTCCAGTAAGGCGCTCAGACGAGTTGTATTTTGGGGTAACTATTACAACCGATTCGATATCATCTATCATCAATTCATAGTTGTCTAGCAGAGCAAGTTCAAAGTTGTTTTGTGTAGTTGTGAGGATAAAGTCAGTGTATTCACCTTTTACAAATGGATGGTTTTTATCGTCTGGCACAAGTTCTGCATCTTGTGTGATTTTCGATACTGTAATTGTTTCAGGCACGCTGCTACTGCCATCTCCGTTTTTTATCACGGCTTCAAATTGTGTGCTCAGTGTGCCATTAGGTAGGTTCAGACGAATGTTGCTGTAATATTGATTGCCGTCTTTGACAATGGACAGTCCTTTGTTATCATGTGCAATTCCACAATTTTGATTGGCATCAGGACACTTTGTAAATAGTCTTGCCGATGGAGACAAGTTACTAGCAGAGTAAGAGAACCTTGCGTCGTTTTTTCCGTCAAAGAAGCGAACATTTTGGGTACTGATAAAATTGGGGGGAGAGCTGTATACCTGGATGTCAAAAGTGGTTTTAGGAAAGCGGTTTGTCTTGTTAGCGAACGTAAACTGCCTGGTTCCAAGTCTTAATTTATCTACATCCTCACGTTTGAGGAAGAGTTTTCCGGTAAGTTGAGTCTCGCTGATTTTTGAGATTTCTGTTTTTATTCCTTCAATCGTTACCGATGGCGTTACATGGAATCCAGAGCCTGAAATACTAAATGTCACATCAAGATCTGAAGCATAGTCCACATTTACTTTATTGGGATTAAGTTCTCCTCCAAATTTGATGGATAGTATCCTTGGACTTTTGAGTAAAAAGCTAAATGCTATTTTGCGTTCTACATCATCATCTTTTATTACCTGAATGATAAATTCATCTGTTATGGCATAGTCGTCTGCTCGCTTTAATTTGATTTTCCCATCAAATGAACTATCGGTAATGAGCGTTTTCTGGGTTACTTCCAAATCATTCTGTTCTACAGTAAATAGCATTTTATTCGTTTGTTGGATTCTGATGGTAAGTCCACCTATACTGTAGTTGTATGATGGATCAACGTCGTTAAGATCCAATTCGAAGCTCGGTAGGATGTAGTTGGAATGTGGGATTCTGTGGGAAACATTTTTTTCATTCTTACTGCCTTGGGCTACTGCGGAGACTACAGCTAGTATGATGAACAAAAAGGGTAGAAGAATGGCTTTAAGTGTGTGATGCATTACTTGTTAGTTTAGATGGATGGATGAAAGATCAAATTTGGATTGACAAAATTTTAATTTCAATACCTCAAAGGGGGTATTTGACCTGTCTTGGGAACTCTTGTTACAAGCAAATTTTTATTTTAATACTTTCTTGACTACTTCTTGATAAATGCGGCTACTAACTAATTAAGCAAGTTGATATACTGATTTAGCAAATGAGATTACTCTTCATTTTACTGACTATTTTGACTGCTTCGTCCGTATTTTCCCAAGTAGAATTTGAAGCAAAGCTACTGGTAAGCATGGCGGAGTGTTAAACCAAGCGGAAAATAGCAAAGCCACAGCGAAGCAACTGGAACAACAAGCTGTTAATATAAGGAGCAATTGAAGGCTAGAGATGCTTATAAAAAGCAGTACGATAGCATCAAGTTTTCCAAGATAGAACAGGATTTCCCTGAGTCTGATAGACGCTCACCCATGCCAGATTCGTTGCAGCTATACCTCATCACTCGTGAGGATTCACTCGCTATTGCCGAGGAAATTTTATCCAGCACAGATTTTCCTCCAGAATACAATGAATTAATCGAAAATCCCATTGAACCTCCTTCGTCAGACGACTATGCAAAAACAGATAGTGTGTTGCTTGCTGATGCACTGAGTGTTTTAGAGAACGAGGCAAAAAAGTTCATGCCTGATGAATTTGGTGATAGACAAGACCCATTGGCAAATTTCCAAAACCCAGCCGCTGAGGTAGAGCAGTTTAGTTTGCCTGCAAGACCCAATCCCAACCTCGTTAAACCAGATAATGCAAAAAAGCTTTTCAAGAAAATAGATCCAGAGCAGTTGCAAAACGCACAGCAGTAGTTGGATAAAGCGCAGAAATACGTAGATGGATTAGATATATAAACTATCATTAAGGTAGAAAAAGCAGCTTGCATAAATATTGAAGTAAGCTACAGGCAGTCTCCATAGGAGGCTGCCTTTTTTAATGCAATACGCATGTGAAGACAACACTCCATTTGAACATAAGTGTATTTGTATTATTGACGCTCATTTTGGATAATAGCCCGTTTATTCAAAAAATAGCGACGCTCATACATTTGTGAGTGTTTTAATTACTGAGGTGACTCTTTGATTTGTAGCTTCGTAAGTACACTAGAATAAAGTTCGTTGATACAGAAAAATGTTAAATCAACTACGAAGTTTCATCATTGTTGTTAATGGTTAACGTTGTGTAATTAATTTTTTTTCTTAAGTTAGCAATGCATTTTTCAACCTAACCTTTTACTCACTATTACTAAAACCTACACCAGACTACTCACTTTTATCCAGCAATAAGTATCACTTCTGTTTTCTGTTAATCATCGATTCATCGTGTCTATGGTTAATAACGAAATCAGATTTATGCGTTAAAACCTATGAAGACCTTCACCCATTCATTTCTACTATTTTTTGTAATTCTTTTAACAGTCTCTTCACTTTCTGCACAAAGTGTTGTCAGTGTGAATCAATACACAGGTGCGGCGCAAGCGACCATACCACTTTGGACAGTTAGCTCCGGTCAGTTGGGAGTACCAGTAATGCTTGGTTATTCCAGCAATGGGATTCGGGTAGATCAAGGGAGTGGGAGCGCTGGAGTAGGATGGCAGATTTCAGCAGGTGGTCAGATCACTAGGGAGGTGCGAGATTTACCAGACGATGTTTCGAATAACAGTACAGTTTCAACCTCCCACTATGGTTGGATTCATGGCGGTGCGGTTAAAGTAAATGCTTTTGTTGCAGCTCAAGGAGCTTTTCCAAATTTTGACCCATCCGCTTACCCCCTTCTAAGTGACTTTGGGGGTGAAAATGAGCTAGATGATATGTATGATATGGAACCTGATGTTTTTCGAGTGTCAGTTCCTGGTCACTTGAGTGCGACTTTCACCCTTAACGAGCAAGGTGACCCGGTATTATTAGACAACCAACAGCTCTCTATATCCTATGTCAAGGATTCCTTTGACTCACTCATATTATCCTTTGACGTTTTAACTCCTGGAGAGACCAGGTACCGTTTCGAGAAGCACATTGAGGTTGAGACTTCCATTCCCGATGAAGCAACGTTTGTTGATTTGTCGAATTACCGTCGTCTATACTACACCCACAAAGGAGGCCAACGGTATACGACCTCTTGGTCATTAAGGGAGATTAATACCCCATCAGGTGACGAAGTTAATTTCCTATATGGATTTGGACATAACATATACTTCGACGATGGTAATTCGCAAGAGACTAGTGCGAGAGATACAACAGACATGGAGATCTTCTACTATGACGTCGATAGTGCTTCTTACCAGAAAGAACATCATTTTTCACTTGCTAAATCCTATACATTTTCCGGACACCTGTCTGCGATTGACACTAAATGGGAACGGTTGACGATAGACAAGAATGGAATCATTCTTCCTTACGGTGAATACGAACTGCGGTATCCGATCATCACTGGAGTGCAAGTACTAGATAAGCGTACTAGTGACACACACGTCTACTATGATTTTAGCTATTTAGCAGTTGAAAGTAATGATACAACCACAAATTATTCTGACTTATACCTTTCCAGATTGAAGTTTTCAAATAATGGATCTTCTGGCTATTACCAATTCAATTATCAAGGAGTAAGTAGCACAAATAAGTTGGTCGACAGAGATTCCCCAGATACAGATCCTTATGGTTTCTATTCTCCACGATCAGTAGACCTATCCATTAGGAAACATCACCTTTTTGCAGAAGAGAGTGGGTTGAACAAGGTGAGGTTTAGTCCTTTTATAGGTGATGCAGGTAGCTATGAATTCACGAGCGGTTTTGATTCGGAACGACCTACGGTAGCTAGAGTGGCTGTTGGATCCTTGCAAAGGGTTAGACTACCACTCGGAGGAGAGGAAAGGGTCAGTTACGAACTCAATAGATACCACGATTCTTTCAGTGGGAATGATGAGTATGGAGGGGGCATTCGTGTAAAAAGCATTAGGGTGAGCGATGGAACAGATCCATCAAGAGATGTGGTACTCAATTACCGTTATCTTCAGGAAAATGGAGCATCGAGTGGAGTTTTAATGTACAAGCCTACATTCTATCAATTGCATCCATATCAGTACCTACCACTGGGAGCTCATAACTACTATCCTGATTTTAGTAGCAATCTTTCGGCAGCCGAGGCTTTGAGGAAACAGATCAGTTTCTCTTCCTTTGATTTGTCGGAGAAGCATTACCCAGGGTACTCTGTGGCGTATGAGCGTACCACTGTGCAGAAGAGTGGGTTTGGAAGCACAACTACTACATTTGATATTGGTCGCTCTGCATGGAATACCTATGAGGTTTTGCAAGGAGGAATGAGATTTTCTCCAGATGCTTCTGCAAGTCAAACATTTCTTACTGGTTTGACGACAGCTGATTACCTTCCTTTCAATCATTCCATGATTTACCGATTCAACGGAAAACCATTGGAGGTAGTACAAAAAGACGAAGGCGGATTGATAGTGAGCAAAGTTTCGTATGAGTATGATACCATTGGGACCTCAATTTCAGTATATGGTCTTAAAGCAGAACAGATGAAGGTAAAGGCCTCAGTGGATGGCGTAGTAGATGCTTACAGGTGGGGTTACTACCAGATGGAGCATGGCATCAATGAGGTTACATCAAGGACTGTTTCGCAGACTTACGATCCTTCTGATGTCACTAAGTTCAATGAGGTAACATCCGAACAAACATTCGATGATTTAGGTCGAGTGATGAGCAGTAAAACCACAGATCAAGAGTCACGGGTATACCGCAGCTATTTCCAGTATCCTGATGCATTTAACCCAAGTTTATCTTTTGAGCAACAAAGTCCAGAAATACAGGCAATTTCTATGCTACAGGCAAGGGGACAGATTTTTCAACCTATCGAAACCTACCAAACCCTTGAGATAGGAGGTACCGAACATACGATTGGAGGGGAAATGAGCGTCTGGTCATATGATACCCTATCCAACAGTATTTATCCAATCACCTCATTCATGCTTGAGATCGGTGATCCTGTTACCGATTTTGTTGCAAGCACCTTACAAGAAACCACCACTGCTGAAATTCAGCGAGATGGTCGATATGAGCAGATGGGGACAATCCTTTCTCGCAACCAGTACGGCGGAGTGATCTCTTCGATCAGTAGAACCAATGACAGGTCTTTCAGGACTTACTCCAATAAAGGCAAATATGTCAGTGGCGTATTTGGAGGGGCGATTGATGAAGAGGTAGTCTTTGATGATTTTGATTCAAGAAGTGTGGACTTAGTGGATTATCCAACCCCAGTAGGAGTGGATCCTGCTGTTGATGGTAGGGTTTATGGGGTGGGAAGAAGACTTAGCCAGGGAAAGATCTATTACAATTTTATTCCAAAGGAGACAGAATACTTCTTCTCATGTTGGATCAAATCCAGTACTTCAGAGACAGTTACCGTTAAAGTAATGAAAGGCGATACAGAGATAGCTTCGGTTCCCTTGGTTGTTTCAGGTAGTGGTTCTTGGGAGTATTACAGTGCTCCAGTTTCGGTATCTTCAGATGAGCAATACATTGAGCTTTCCAGTTCAGGAGAGGTTTCCATAGATGAGGTCGCGTTTTATCCTGAAGATGTCAGTTTTAGCTACACGCACTTAGGTACGAATGGTAAAAAGTTAGCCGAAACACAGAAGGGCAGAACGACCTACTACGAATACGATGTGAGTGGCGACCTTCGATTGATTCGAGATCATGAATTAAACATTGTTCAAACTTACGATTATAAACAAACGCTTGACTCAGATACATTGACAGTATCGGGTTCTTTTATTGGAAAAAGATCTTTGCGTGATGAAGCGAATGTGCCTATACAATTCTATGTCGATGGAGCTGAAGGGTGCTTTTCTTTTAAGTGGAATGTGCTGACTCAATCTGCTTATGAAAGTAATTCTGCCTCTCTATTGGACTTCAGCAGTCCCACAGGCACAAGTATCTCCAATGAGTATTCTCATACATTCCCAGATCAGGGTAAGTATTTTATAGCTGTTCAGATGTCTTGCAATGGACAGGATCGATTTTTTGAAAGGTCCATTTACATAGAAGAAGCTCCAATCGTGGTAAACAGCTTTTGCTTTGATCGTTTGACTCAAATCAATTTAAATGCTTCGGATGAAAGTACTTACAAGTCAGGCTGTTCTGATACGAGGATCGAACATACCTTGCAATTAAAATTGGACATTGACGCTTCTCCGAATGCTAACTACCAAATAGAGTGGTATGATGGGTACTCCTCGAACAACTCGTCGACTGGACAGATGGTTAATCCACCAACTTACCTAGTTTCTTCTGCAGACGGATCATTTATTCCTCGTGATCCTGTGATTGGATCGGGAGAATCCATTAGTGTTCCTAACTACTATGACCGATGGTTTCAGTATAAGATTGTGCAGTATTTTGTAGATGCTGAGGGAAATCAACAATATAAAAGAATCGAAGGTCCAAAAGTTTTTTTCGATGCCTTCTATGGATCTACTGTCCAGAACTAAACAAGACAATGAAAAAATTGAAGCGTTTTCTACCCACCCTTTTCAAGAAATTAAAAAATTAAATCAAACACTTATATCCTAAGATCATGATTAAATACCTATTGATAACCCCATTCATTCTTTATTCCTTAGCCGTTACTGAACCGCTAAGAAACGAAGCGAATTTAGATGCAGAAGTGCCTGATAGCTACAT
>JABSPG010000300.1 GCA_013214445.1 Ekhidna sp.
TGAGAGAAGCAGTCACACAACTGGCCAATGGCTATTTGTAGATGGAGGATATGTGCACTTTGATCGTGCGATGTTAAAAGAATAAACTATGTGGATCTACAATAAGAAATATCCTTCGATAGAAGATTTAATTATCAAGGCTAAAGAAAAGATTCCCAAGTTCGCATTTGAGTATCTAGACGGTGGATGCAATGAGGATGTAAACCTTTTTAAAAACACTAAAGAGATCAGGGATGTAGAATTAGTGCCTGAGTACATCAGTACATATAATGAATCCCAAATGTTTACCGAGCTTTTTGGGATTACGTATGATGCACCGTTTGGAATAGCACCCGTGGGACTTCAAGGTTTGATGTGGCCGAAAGCTCCTGAGATTCTGGCAAAAGCCGCACATCGACATAATATTCCTTTTATACTCAGTACGGTCACCACCTCTAGTATTGAGACCATCGCAGAAATTACAGAGGGTAAATCCTGGTTTCAACTGTACCATCCTGCCGAGGATTGGATGAGAGACGATATTATCAAAAGAGTAGAAGCCGCCGGCATGCCAGTACTGGTTATTCTAGCCGACGTTCCTACATTCGGATTCCGACCAAGAGATATCCGAAATGGGCTTGCATTACCTCCCGAGATGAGCTTAAATAATATCTTCCAAATCTTAGGTAGACCCCATTGGGCTGTAAAAACCTTGTTAAATGGACAGCCGACATTTGAGACATTAAAGCCTTACACACCAAGCAGTTTGAACTTGAAACAGCTAGGTAAATTTATGGATGAGACCTTTTCAGGAAGGTTAAATGAAGATAGGGTTCGAGCGATTAGAGATCTGTGGAAGGGTAAGCTTGTGCTGAAAGGGGTAGCTAATGAAGAGGATGTTCGAAAAGCAGTCAATTTAGGGGTAGATGGAGTGATCGTGTCCAATCACGGTGGTAGACAGCTAGATGCAGGTCAGTCGTCCATTGCATCTAGCAGGCCAATTCTAGATGAATACAAGGACAGAATTACGATCATGCTAGATAGTGGGCTAAGGTCGGGTCCAGATATTGCCAGGTGTCTTGCCACAGGTGTTGATTTTACTTTCTTAGGAAGATCGTTTATGTATAGTGTAGCTGCACTAGGAGAAGAGGGAGGTGATCACATGATCGGCTTATTGAAAACGCAATTGCAGCAGGTAATGGATCAAATTTGTTGCGAGAAAGTGACTGAGTTTCCTAAGTTCTTGTTTAAATGATCATTGATTCGCATAATCATTTTTGGAAGTATGATCCCAGTACCCATGGATGGATTGATGATAACATGACTATCTTAAGGAGGGATTTTTTACCTCCAGAATTTTCAGAGGAGCTTAAGGCTAATGGGATCGATGGCACAATATCCGTGCAAGCCGATCAAAGCTTAAAGGAGACTCAATTCCTGCTGGAACTGTCAGCGGGATACGAATTCATAAAAGGGGTAGTAGGCTGGGTTGATTTACAAAGTGAAGATATATCTGAGCAACTTGAGGTACTGAAGGATCACAAAGGTTTAGTTGGATTTAGACACATTGTGCAATCAGAACCCAATCCCAATTTTTTGTTAGGAAAAAACTTCAGAAGAGGTTTAGCTGCGCTAGAAAACCGTGATTTTACATATGATGTATTGGTAGTCCCAACCCAATTAGATGCCGTATGTAAAACAGTCGAAGAACTTCCAAATCAAAAATTTGTAATAGATCATTTGGCTAAGCCTTACATCCAGAAGAAAGAGATGGGTGAATGGAAAAAACACATTAAGAGAATTTCAGATCATGAGAATGTGATGTGCAAGCTGTCAGGTATGGTTACGGAGGCTCACTGGCAAAATTGGACCTACGATGATTTGGTTCCTTTTATTGACGTAGTTGTGGAGGCTTTTGGTACTGATCGTATTATGTATGGTTCTGATTGGCCTGTATGTCTGCTAGCAGCTGAGTACTCTGAGGTAAAGGAGATCATTAGTAGGTACGTAAATAATTTTTCTGATACGGAGAAAACGAACGTTTTTGGGTTAAATGCACTAAAATTCTACGGGTTATGAAAATCGAAAGGATATGTTTTGCCTTAGACCTCATAGATGATGAAAAACTCATCAGAGAATATGAAGAGTATCATGAAAGTGTCTGGCCAGAAGTCGAGGAGAGTATAAAAAGTGCAGGAATACACCAAATGGAGATTTATCGAACAGGGAATAGGTTATTTATGATAATGGAGGTTAATGAAAGGTTTGACATGAATGAAAAGGCAAAATTAGACAGCCAAAACCCCAAAGTGCAGGAATGGGAAAAACTCATGGATAGATTTCAATCAAGGTTACCATGGGTGGCTGATGATGTAAAATGGGTTCAAATGGATCAAGTTTATAAACTAAAAGAAAACAGGAAATGAAATCAAGTGCATTCTCAGGGAAAGTAGTGGTTATTACCGGAGCAGGTGGAGTTTTAGGCTCTGCGATTGCTAAATATTTTGCTCAACATGGAGCCAAGGTGGCTGTATTAGATCTAAGGGAAGAGTCTGCTAGCGCGGTGGCTGACCAGATTACCTCCGATGGAGGAGAGGCTTTAGGATTAGCTTCTAATGTATTAGAACTGGATAGTTTGAAGCAGGCAAATGAGCAAATTAAGAGTACCTTTGGCAAGTGTGATATTCTCATAAATGGGGCTGGAGGAAATCATCCTAAAGGCACAACGTCTACTACTCATTTTTCATTGGGTGACGATGAAAACAAAGAGGTGATCTCTTTCTTTGATTTAGATCCTGAAGGAATCTCTTTTGTTTTCAATCTAAATTTCATAGGTACACTTTTGCCAACGCAAGTTTTTGCAAAGGAAATGATGGGTCGTGAAGGCTGTTCAATTATCAATATATCCTCTATGAATGCTTTTCGACCATTGACGAAAATTCCTGCATACAGTGGAGCAAAAGCAGCCGTCAGCAACTTTACGCAGTGGTTAGCGGTTCACTTTGCTAGTACAAATATCAGAGTAAATGCCATTGCTCCAGGCTTCTTCTTGACAGATCAAAACAGAACATTGTTGACAAATACTGATGGTTCACTCACAGATCGAGGAAATACCATCCTTTCGCATACCCCGATGGGAAGATTTGGAGAACCAGAAGATCTGTTAGGAACACTTAAGTGGCTTTGTTCGTCAGATGCTTCATTTGTTACTGGAGTAGTTGTACCCATTGATGGTGGATTTAGTGCATTTAGTGGTGTTTAATTAAATTGACTGCAATGGAAAATACAGACATTACCAACATATCGATTAGTGAAGAGTCTTACGAGTGCTCCTTCACTGTAGACTGTGCTGTATTTGGTTTTCAAGAAGGAGTTTTAAAGCTTTTATTGGTACAAAAGGGGATTGATGCCTTTAAGGGATATTGGTTGCTCCCTGGCGGACCTATGCAAGAGAATCAAACTGCAGAACAGGCAGTTGAAAACATTTTGCATCTTTTGACAGGCCTTAAGAACGTACACCAGCAACAGGTTCATTGTTATTCTTCTGTAGATAGGCATCCAGTAAAAAGAGTGGTTACGATCTGCTTCTATGGAATAATTAAGCCTGAAAATCACCCCATTGTAAGTGAGAAGCACGATGATGTTAAGTGGTTTAGGATTGATGAATTACCCAAGTTGGGATTCGATCATGATACATTAGCCAATGATGCGCTAAATAAATTAAAATCAAACGTAGAAGAGAAGTTGATCTTGGGAGAACTACTTCCTGAAAAATTCACTTTGACCGAGCTCCAAGAGTTATATGAATCTTTGATGGATCAAAAGCTAGACCGCAGAAATTTTAGAAGGAAAATTTTGCAAAAGGGACTACTTAAAAAATCAGGCGAAAAAAAGACAGGTGTAAAGGGCGGCCCAGAGCTTTTTGAGCTGACACAAAGATGATGAATCTGGTTTTTCGTTTGCATGCAGACATTGATCCTCGCTTTTTCTGCTGCATTTAGAACGAAGAGTTAAAAAGTACATAAGGGGGTATACTGGTTAATATTCTTAAAAAAGCCCCTGTCTAATTCTGAAATTTCCTTAACTGTGTATAAATTACACAGAAAAGAAATAGACATGACTGATATCCGATATGCCAATGGTAAAGAGTATGTGAAATCGCTGGATACCGAACAACTAAGAGAGCATTTTCTAATACAGCAGTTGTTTGAAACGGATGCAGTTAGGTACACCCTGACAATGCACGATAGGATGCTTGTCATGGGTATTTCCCCAAAATCAAAAGATCTAAAACTGCCTGCTTTGGAAGAAATTACCAAAGCTGATTACTTGCTCGAAAGAAGAGAATTGGGCATAATAAATATCGGGGGTGCTGGTAAAGTTGTGGTTGATGGATCCGAGTATTTACTTGAAAACAGGGAGTGTTTATACATTGGAAAGGGTTCCAAAGAGATCATTTTTTCTACTAACGATTCCGCTATTCCCGCGGAGTTCTACATAAACTGTCTTCCAGCTCATGCTACTTACCCAACAAAAAAAGCAACGTTAGTAGATGCTAATCAAGTGTCATTGGGATCTAAGGAAAATTGTAACGAACGTGTTATTTATCAATACATCCATGAAGAGGGTATCGAGAGTTGCCAGTTGGTAATGGGATTTACACTATTGAAGCCAGGGAGTATTTGGAATACATTCCCGCCTCATACGCATGATAGGAGAATGGAGGTGTATTTCTACTTCGATCTTCCAGCTGATCAGCTTGTAATGCACTTTATGGGTGACCCGGAGGAGACAAGACATATCGTAATGAGGAATAAAGAAGCGGTAATATCGCCAGAGTGGTCTATCCATTCTGGAGTAGGCACCTCGGCTTACACATTTATATGGGGAATGGGAGGAGAGAATAAAGCCTTTACAGATATGGATGCTGCAGACTTAAGTACATTCAAATGATACTTGACAAATTTAAATTAGATGGAAAAGTAGCCTTAGTTACTGGTTGCAAGCGAGGCATTGGAAAAGCAATGGCCATTGGACTTGCAGAGGCAGGAGCGGATGTTATTGGAGTCAGTGCGACGCTAGAACCTGCCGGAAGCGATGTAGAAAAAGCAGTTCAAGCCACTGGTAGATCCTTCAAAGCCTATACATGTGATTTTAGCGATCGCGAATCGCTCTATTCTTTCATTAGCCAGGTGAAGGGTGATTTCCCTAGAATTGACATCCTCATAAATAACGCAGGAACCATCTTAAGAAAACCAGCAGCTGAGCATCCCGATGATATGTGGGATAAGGTGATTGAGGTAAATCAAAATGCTCAGTTTATCCTCACTAGAGAAATAGGAAAGGATATGGTTGCGAGGG
>JABSPG010000301.1 GCA_013214445.1 Ekhidna sp.
GCATTCGGTACAAAGAATTCAGTACCATCTACAATCGGAACCCAAGCAATATTTAGGCGAGTAACCGCCGTATCCAGTACTATGGACGTAGTGCTTACTATCCTTCCAGCAGTTTCGCTGGAAGGTGCATTTTCAGGGGGTGGCTTCAGAACTAGTCAGCAGCGAATAAATGGTATCCTCTTTTTGAATAAAGACAATTGCTGGGGCATAAAGATTTGCCCTGATAGCTTCGCCATTAGAGAAAGTCAAGAAATCCAATCCTGAGAAATTGGCTGTAACAGTAGCTTGCGTACTTCCCGAAATTGTTCTGACCTGCCACTCTACTTCATCGGCAATGCCTACCATCTCATCCGATGGAATCAAGGTTTCCGATTCTGGGACTAGACAGTCTACAATCAACCTGACGCCAGAAGAAGTCCCAGAAAAAGTAATCACATTTTTGAATCCATTGACTCCCATAGGAAAGGTAATTGGATTTCCTTTAGTCTCACCTACGAGTTTACCTTCTACATACCCATCTCCTCCCTCGCTAGATTCCCCGGTGACAATCAGATCATCAATGTCATCGGTTTTTACGACTCCAGATGCAATAGTGAGGCTACCGGAAACATAAACCTGCTCACTTAACACCAATAGATTGCCGGTTTTATTGACTTCCATATTGCTGACAAACAGCGTATCTAATGATTGAAGACCTTGGTCTTCAGGGCCTGAAAAAAATAGATTCCCTACCGACTTGTTTGCTTGAAAATCAAGGTCAGCACCACTTAAGATCATTGGCCAACTACCACCCTTTCATTTGATCCTTCAATTCCTGTTAAAACTAAGATACCTACTCTGTTCATTACTGGTACACTGGATTGCAGGACTCCCGTGGAACAGGTAGAAGTAACCATGAAAGGATTTGGAAATGCAATACATGTCAAAGTAAAAAATGCAGGGCATGAGCAGGCTCAGTGGGATGCGGAGGTAGCCGATCAACTCATTCCATCCTTTATAAAAGGTGAGCCCTTGGAAACAACCAATGTTTACTACTCAGATATTGAATTTATTCCGTTAAACGGGGAAGCTTCGGGGCACCCTTCGATAAATTAAGACTTCATAATCTAGTAGACGGCCCCACCAGCGGTAACTGATGGGGTGCGCCTCTGGAACGCCAGCTCGGTCACACCACCCAGCGTACGCGTCTCGTACTGGGCGAACTGGGCGTCCCCGTTCACTGAATATCAGGAATCGTCTTATGGTAATAGGAAAGCATTGACTTGTACCCTCTTCTTCTGAGTTTGGACAGGGTAATAGTAGTCCTAAGAATAGGACTCTGAGCAACCACCCATCCGTCCATCCTGGTCCTACTATGGGCATAAGGCCTTCAATGATTTATTCATATGCTTAAGATCAGATTAGATCTGAAAGTGGTAAAAATGACATCAAAATGGCAATGGTATTCGTGGTAAAATGTAAGATTAATGGATATCTAAAACCAAAGTAAACTCTAGTATATCCGTAAATAATGGCGCTAAATAATTGAGGTAAAGTAAGGATAGGAAGTAAAAGAACATTCAACCAAATAAGCTCGTACTTAGATATATGCATCCAAGCAAATACGAAGGAAGAGCAATAGAAAATAATTGGAAACTGTGAGTTCCAAAGATTAGTCATATATTCCTTTACCCTGCTAATATTCAGAACTAAAAACAGGAGTCCACCGAAAGAAAGGGCTAGTGCTACTCTCAAAACAAAACTCTCATCTACCGCACTAATTTTGGTCTGAAAAACTGCTTTACTAAGAATATAATACATCATAGCACTTGATGATAGAGAGAAGTAGAGGGGCTTAAAAATCAAAGAGAGCCTAAATGCAATTTCTTCAACAAGTGGCAGGATGAAAGCGCCAATCAGCAAAAGAGCAATTGGGGAGAATCGATCGGCCATACTATCACTTTGTATGTTTTCAGGATCATAGACTAGTGCAAAAAACAAAACGACGGGAATTAAAAAGACCATCTTTAAGATAAAAAGCCCGATGGTCTCATAAGATTTTAGCTTAGCTGATTTTTCAAGATCTGGTTGATTCTGAGGAGCCTTTAGAAAATTGACAATGTTCCGGATTAAAGAGAAATAAAATTTAGGTTTGACTAAGGGGTAACTCATGACTTCACTTCTGCGGAAGACGAATTAAGAGGTGTTTTGTTACAGTAGTATGCGTTAATTAGTGGAAGGAGGAGGTGGTCAAATACCAACTGACTTCAATAGAGTAGACGGCTCGGTCACCACCAATCATATATCATTAAAACTTTGCTATCATAGCGCATGCAAACAGATAAGTTTAAAGAAGAATCAGATTAACAATTCAAAAAAATCAGGCCAACGAAACGCACAGCACGTCAAGCCGATAGGTTTATTGCCATTGCGAGATTACTTTGGAAAATCCTTTAGGCACGGACCTGATAGCATTAAACACCGATGAAATTAGTTGTAGACTTTATATTTGTCCTGGGTATTTTTCTAAATGTCATCGCGCTAATAGGTCTGTTGCGTTTAAAGCAGAAACAATTACCGCAACAGATTTTAATTGTTTTTTGGTGCGTAATCCTCAATACGATCGTTTACTTCTATGCAGACCTGCATGAGCTAACAACATTGCGGTTCATTACTAATTTTTTTCAGGATGGAGCCAGATTCTTAACACCTCCGCTAATTTTTCTCTACATAAAATCAATTTTTAGTAGGAAGCCAAACTTGCTCAAAAAGGGCTTTATTCATTTTGTTCCTTTTATCATCTATTTTGTGTTTTACACGGTTCCCAGCTCTTTTGATTTTCCATATTCCACATTCATTGATGGACACTACAGAGCCGTAATAAAAGATGTTTATGGAATCGTATATTTCAGTATTTCACTAAAGCTTTTCTACCGATTGAGTAGGTCGATGAAGCAGAATTACTCAACCATTAAGGAAAAAGATTTTCTATGGATTGAAAAGTTTATCATCTGCTTTCTGCTTGTCCGTATAGTTGCCTTTGTTCCAACTACCAGCGAAATTTTATTTGGATACAATGTTTCTTGGGATGCTTATCTCACCATCTCTTTTTTGATCGTAGCTATGGGGTACCTCTTATATTATGGAATTACCCAATCCGAAATTTTCTTACCTGACTTCATGATTCAAGACCATGTGGCAGGAAACATTGAAGTAGAAAGCAAAAACGCCTACTTAAAAGCAGAAGAAAAAGATGTATTGTTACAACAGTTTGATAGATGCTTGAATGAGGAAAAACTATACTTACTGCCAGATCTAAATTTGAAGATGTTGGCAGAAAGAATGGCCGTTTCAGAACGGAAGCTGTCGGCATTTTTTAGTGAAGTATTGAATAGTAGTTTTTATGATTCCATTAACTCATTTCGAGTGGATGAAGCCAAGACCATGTTAAAATCTAGTGCTGTTGAAAGCCATTCTATAACCGGAATTGGGCTTTCGTGTGGCTTTAGTTCAAAAAGTAGCTTCTACCGAATTTTCAAAAGTAAAACAGGGATGTCCCCTTCCGTTTACCGAAAATCGGCTTTAAAAGAGTCTCATCGCAAGTAGTAAGACCATATTTTTCTCGTATTGTACATTTCTGATGGCGTAAACTTGATCTTTGATATGTCAAAAAACTCAGAACTAACATGACTAGATTTTCTTTCGTGCTCGTACTCCTTTTATGGTCAAGTGCATTCGCATCTCGTGAGAGCCACCCTGAAAAATATCAAAGTGAAATCCGTGACGCTCACAACAGTCTTATCAAAAAAAATGATGATTATCTGACTGTCAACCGCGATAAGATATTCAGCCAGGACTTAGCACCCTTTAACGCAGTTATTGATTCTTTGGAACAAACCGTGCAGCATTTGGTCAGGAATTATGAGGCAATAGATTCGGAACTTATTGACAGCCTATTGACCGAAACAAAATTCAGACATAGAAGGTATCGGCTGCTGTATCCTCAAAACTATCATCGATTCTCAGATTTCAGTAAAAAAGCATCCGTTTCAAGTGACTATTTTGAAAACATAATGAAAGGTAGTTTCAATGAT
Source organism: Ekhidna sp. (assembly GCA_013214445.1). GTDB lineage: Bacteria > Bacteroidota > Bacteroidia > Cytophagales > Cyclobacteriaceae > Ekhidna. Next base: position 4,074 of record JABSPG010000301.1, read on the forward strand.
TCTACCCTATTGCGCTATAAGGAATTTCGGAAATGTGTGAGTTCTTATTTTGATATCCTTTCTGCTGGAACTTACAAATTTTCACACCTTGAATATGTCCCGGAAAAACGCATGGAAAATCGATATGATGCTATCGCTGATCTGGATGCCCTACCTGGCATAAAGGAGTATTTTATCAAGGAGTATTTTACTTCTAATATCTGGACCTATCGTGTCGAGGCTTTCGATTATGCTTTTGAGAATGCGTTGGAAGAGGTCAGAAATGAAGCGTATTTAAAGGAAATTAAGGATACCTACCAGATGGGTAAAGACAGAAGGAATACTACGAGCGAACTAAAGGTGTATAAAACGATCAATGATATCAAGCTCTATGCTCACATCTTTTACCCGGAAAATCACGACAAAACGCAATCAAAACCTGCGCACTTGTTTTTTCACGGGGGTGGTTGGGCTATTGGGCTACCCGAATGGAGTTATAGTGCATGTCAGAATGCTTCAAAAGACGGAAGGGTGGCGATTGCCTTCGATTTTCGTCTTAGAAATGTCTACGGGACAGATGTGAGAACCACCGTAACTGATGCACTTACGGCCATCGCATGGGTACGAGAAAAGGCAAGAGATGTAGGTATTGACCCAAACAAGGTATTGGTCGAAGGCTTTTCTTCAGGTGCGCATTTAGCGTTGATTTCGAGCATGATAGAAGACCCTAAAGACTTTGGCGTGATTTCAAACTTTAGTTCAAGACCTGATGCTTTAATTCTAGGTTCTTGCCCTTATGACATTGCGGGCAGAGATGTTTACAACATCAATTATGATACAAAAACCATCTCACCACTTTACCAAATTAAAGAGAACCTGCCACCGATACTGGCATTCCATGCTGAAGAAGACCGCATGGTTAAGTTCTCCGAATTTGAAAAATTTAGAAATGCCATGCAGAAAACCAAGAACAGTTTTACCTCACATTCCTATGCGGGTGTAGGACATTTTTTTGAAGGAAGCCATCAAGAGGACTTAAAAGAAAGAAGAAGACTTGAGGAAGAATTTTTGATGAAAAATGGCTTAAAAGCTGAATAAAAGTCTCTTAAACAGGTCAAAAGAACAATTACTATAAACAATGTATCTTGGAATCTGCTTAACCTAGAAAACTAATTTCTGAGGCTCATTTTAAGAGGTCTATTACTTTCCTCCCTCCTTTTCACCTTTTTTCCAATCTTTTCACAAGGACCCGACCGATCTGATAATGTTTCAGTAAAGTCTAAAAACAGTGTCAATTTACACTGGGAAGCGCCTGTGCAAATAGGTCTTCAATACGAGTATCTGTTTAGCGAAAAAATCTCCGCTTATCTTCAAGTCGGCATTCTGCGTGAGCCAAACTCCACCATCATCTTGAATACAGTGGAGGCTTTGGGAACAGATCAGCAAATAATGGAATTGATTGAGAGTGCGTTTCAGTCTGGACTGATCTTCAAAGAAGGCATAAACTACAATTTTGGTAAGAGTTATGCAGGCCTATTCAT
>JABSPG010000302.1 GCA_013214445.1 Ekhidna sp.
CTCAACCCCGCATTATGGGCAAGTAACTGCTCTATAGTCACCCCTGCCTTATTCGAACCTGCAAACTCAGGCAAGTGCATACTAATGGAATCATCCAACTTGACTAGATCATGATCTAAGAGATAGCCAACCGCAGGCAGTGTTGCCACTACCTTAGTTACGGATGCAATGTCGTAGATGGTATTGCTAGTCACTTCTTTTATGCTATCATAGGTGTAGTAGCCGTAGCTCTTTTCCGCGACAAGGTTGCCATTTTTCACGATTGCCATTTGAATGCCAGGTGTGGCCATCATTTTTACAGCTGCCATTGCCAATGAATCAATCGAGCTGAGTCGATCTTTGTCAATTCCTTCAATCGAAGGATTGGTGAATCCTAAATACTTAGGATTAGGAATTGATCTCGCATCTATACTCGTGCTTTTGCCAATAATGCCTTTTGCTCCGAAAAGCATCTTCGCCACTTCAATTTCGAGATCAGCAATATAGATGTCAGGCAAAACCAATGAAGTAAAACCTTCCAATTGCAGCTCATTTTGGAGAATGATATCTCCTTCAATGACTTTTCTTTCCTGTGTCCTAACATCCACAATGCACTTCACTCCAGACACCCGATAATCGAAAACCTTGACGTACTGTGCGAGGATCCTCCGCAGCTTGAGATCTGAACCCAAATAAGTGATGGATCTGTCGGTCAAAGGAAGTACCTCTGTTGGATCTAAAGCAACCACCGCTGATGAAAAAATAGCTGTACTCAAAGAAGATGGAAACTCGAATGCTGATGTAAAGGCTGCTTCTTTAGATGCTCTCAGTGATCGATAAAAATCATGTCCCGTCTCTTTCTTCTGACTCCATCTTTCAATCCTTTTTGTATCTACATCCTGATCAGCAATCCAAATCTTCGGTTGGTTAACTGTTGCCCTATACTCCTTCTTAGAATCAGGAATAGCGTGTGACAAGACGCTAGGACTTAGAAAGTAATATGGGGAATGCTCATTTGCGAGAGCAATGACTTCTTTTTCCAAGGCTGAGAAGTTCGCGGTATCTGGCATAACCATATGATTGATTCCATGCGTTCTTCCGAAACTCTCTAGAAAATTAAAGTAGTCTGCCAATAGGACTTCATCACCTACTGCTGCCAGTGTCCTGAGGGTGGGTAGCGTTACAGCATCATCAGGTAGTGGATCAAACGAGTGGTCCAGCTGTAGTGCAACAAAGTACGAAGGATCTTCTAAGAACTGATTCACATGCACATTCCATTCCTCGAAATAGATTGTCGCCTCCTTCTCGTGCTTTAAGGCCTTGTAAAAGGTTCCCCCATCAATCCATATCTCATCCTCATTGCCAAGCTCTGTGTCAAATGCACACAGCAGCAACAAAACTAAAGACAGAATTGAGTACTTTCCTTTTACTATCACAGGCGAATGAATCTGAACTAGCTATGATACGAATACCATTCGGTAATTCATAAATCATACCTATTTCATTTTAAATTTGAACAATTTTTCATTCACGTTGTGTTCTTAAATTGCAACATTCGACTAATAAGTATAACTCATGCGATTTCCTTCACTTTTTCGTCTACCAAGACATCAGCAGTTTCGAATACAACCAAGGTATTATGATCCTGTAAAAGAGGAAATTCAAGAACGGACGGATCGGATTCAAGGGGAACTGGACGGAAAAGGTGCAGGAACCTATCAACCCTCCAAAATTAGCTTTAAAAGAAAAGCTAAGTCTGCACCAGCAACCTCGATGATACAGTTGGGAATTGCTGCACTATTAGGTCTTATGGTTTTGGGGTGGTTGCAATTTGGGAATGAGATATTCTACTATATCCTTTGGGTTATTGTTCCTGCCTATTTCATATACAGAATAAGATCAATAAGAAGACGTAGATGAGTGATGTAATTCATTTACTGCCAGACAGCATTGCCAATCAAATAGCTGCTGGTGAAGTTGTGCAGCGACCTGCTTCGGTTGTGAAGGAGATGCTGGAAAATAGCGTAGATGCCGGAGCAAAATCCATTAAACTCATCGTCAAAGATGCAGGAAAGTCACTGATACAAGTAGTAGATAATGGCTGTGGAATGACCGGTACTGATGCTCGTATGAGTTTTGAGCGACATGCTACGTCCAAAATCAGGTCATCGGAAGATCTTTTTAAGATTCGCACCCTGGGATTTAGGGGAGAGGCAATGGCTTCCATTGCTGCGGTGGCTCAGGTAGAATTAAAGACGAGACAACTCCAGTCAGAACTTGGCACCCACCTAACCATCGAATCTTCAGAAATAAAGAGCCAGGAGCCTATTGCTTTCAATCAAGGAACTTCAATATCTGTCAAGAATCTTTTCTATAATGTACCAGCTAGACGGAATTTTCTAAAATCAAACCCAGTAGAACTCAGACATATCAATGATGAGTTTCAGCGGGTGGCACTTGCTAATCCGGAAGTCGCCTTTAGCATGGTCCAGAATGATCTGGAAACATACAAATTGGACGCTGGAAAACTGAGCAAGCGCATTGTTCAACTATTTGGTAAAAATTACCAGCAGCAGCTCATCACTTGCGCGGAAGAAACCGAGCTTGTCAAGATCAAGGGATACATTGGTAAACCTGAAAATGCAAAAAAGACGAGAGGGGAGCAATTTTTCTTTATCAATAGCAGATTTATCAAGAATAGCTACCTCAATCATGCGTTGGTGAGAGCTTATGAAGGTCTTTTAAAAGAGGATTATCATCCCTTCTATGTTCTATTCATCAAAATAGACCCTGTTCATGTGGACATCAATGTGCATCCCACAAAGACAGAGGTGAAGTTCGATGATGATCGAATGCTGTACGGAATAATCAATTCGGCAGTTCGCCAAGCATTGGCTTCTTTTAATGTGACTCCATCACTTGATTTTTCGGCTGACGTTAGCTTTGAGCACTTAAACATGCAGCGTGAGAATCCAAACGCAACTACTAAAAAGGATCGGGATTATGGTTCACTCAAATCACTAGAAAGTAGTCAAGAGCGATTGGCAAAACTGAACGAGCTTTATGCGTCTGCCTCTCAAGAAGAAATAGCGACCATTGAAGAGGCTGAAAAGGAACGTGTGGTTCAAACCACCTTTCCCAGCTCAATGAATCAGCAGCCAGAAGCAGAAGAGAAAAAATCTACTTATCACCTTCATGGACGGTACTTGCTAAGACAGGTAAAAAGTGGAATGGTGGTGCTAGACAAAGTTTCGGCATTTGAGCGGATCCTATTTGAGCAATATCAACGATCCATTAAATCAAATGCTGGTTCTTCTCAATCCTGCATGTTTCCTCAGCAAGTTTCTTTAAACCCATCAGATTTTGCCTTAGTCCAAGAGTTGAAAAAAGAGATCAACCAGTTGGGTTTCGAATTTGAGCATGTGGGTGAAAGCATGATCGTCATTCAAGGCATACCTTCTGAGCTGGCTCCCTGCAACGAAAAGGAGGTATTTGAAGGTCTAATAGAACAATTCAAGTTTAATGCGGAAAAGCTGGCCCTTCCGAAAAACGAAAGCCTTGCTCGTGCGTTAGCTAAAAGGACCGCTGCAAGTCGATGCAGTAAATTGAAAGAAGAAGAGATGGATCACTTGATGGATCGACTCTTTGCATGTGAGCAACCAAATTATACTCCGGACGGTAATCCAACGTACGTTTTGGTTAGTTTAGAGCAAATAAATGAGTGGTTCCGAAAGTAGAAGGAGAATATATTAATTACAGTTTGAACAAATAAAAACGTGTTTAGAAGACTCACACCGGTAGCGAAGAATATCCTAATCATTAATGTAGCCATCCTATTGTTATCCTCCGTAGTGAGGTTGGATTTGTCGGACTGGTTTGGACTCAGGGTAATCTATTCATCAGAATTTGCTCCCTATCAGTTCCTTACGTACATGTGGCTCCATGGAGGCATGTGGCACTTATTCGGAAACATGATAGCTGTACTGGTTTTTGCCCCGATGCTTGAGACCGTTTGGGGTTCTAAACGTTTTCTGACCTTCTACCTTGTATGTGGGATAGGTGCTGGAATTCTTTATGGAGCTGCAGATGCAATCGAAAAGCTACCGCTGAAGAATGCAGCAGAATCATATATCGAAAACCCTACTCCAGAGGCCTTTGAAAGGTTTGTTATCGATAACAAGTCATATATTAACGTTGCAAGAGCCAGCGAGCTTATTGATCTGTACTACGAAAGCTCATCCTATGAGCGCCAGACCGTAGCTGCAGTACGCGATATATATGGCGGTGTTGTTACGAAAGGCACCATGGTGGGAGCTTCAGGAGCAGTGTTTGGGATACTTTTTGCTTTCGCATTCCTATTTCCAAATACAGAGCTATTTCTCCTCTTTCCGCCCATACCGATCAAAGCCAAATACTTAGTATTTTTCTATGCGATGTATGAGCTCTACGCTGAGTTGAATCGGACACCTGGAGACAATGTGGCCCACCTTGCTCACCTGAGCGGAATGCTAATTGCCTTTATTTTGTTGAAGTTGTGGCAAGACAACACGAAGAGATTTTATTAAGATGAACAGAGGAATAATAGAAGAATTTTCCAACGCTTGGAATAAGCCTAACAATGCAGTTGTTCAGATCATCATCATCAATGCAGTCATTTTTGTGGCCGCTAGAGTGATCAAGGTCTTTTTCGACCTAAGCGGAGCAACAGAGAGCTTTTATTGGATTTTTCGCAAGCTACAATTGCCTGCCGATATTGGGAGTTTTCTTTTACAACCATGGTCAATGGTTACCTACTTTTTTACGCATTACGACTTTTTTCATGTGCTCTTCAATATGTTGTTCCTGTTCTGGTTTGGGCGCATCATCCAAGAATTCTTAAACAGTAAGCGTGTCATAGCGCTATATGTGCTAGGTGGATTGGCTGGCGGTTTGCTGTATATGTTCATCTACAACTTTCTTCCATTCTACTCAGATAGGGTAGCAGAATCTATGATGCTGGGAGCTTCTGCGGGAGTGTTTGCCATTGTGGTAGGTGCAGCCGTTTTTATGCCAAACTATACGTTCTTCTTGATGTTCATCGGCCCTGTCAAAATCAAGTACATCGCGATTTTCTATGTATTTATGTCATTCATCGGGAGTACAGGAGCAAACGCTGGTGGCGAGATCGCTCACTTAGGCGGAGCAATTATGGGTTGGCTCTACATATCTCAGCTAAACAAGGGGAATGATCTTGGTGGGTGGATTATTTCGTTCACTTCATTTGTGAAGAGTATGTTTAAACCACAGCCCAAAATCAAAGTGACCCATAGATCGGGAAACCGAAGGCCTAGCAAAAAAGCTAAGAAATCTCAGGCTACAAATGCTGCTCAGACTCCTCAAGCTGAAATTGATGCTATCCTGGACAAGATATCAGAAAGGGGATACGAGAGTTTATCTAAGGATGAGAAGCAGAAACTCTTCAATGCTAGTAAAAAATAGCTATTGCATTGTGCTCTAATCAGGCACAAAAATCATACAATTTGAATGGTGAGAGATACTAATCTACTCGCTTGAATAACTGCAATTCTTGTGGAAAGTCTTTATTCTTCTCGCTGATGGTGTAAAAATTCT
>JABSPG010000303.1:0-2492 GCA_013214445.1 Ekhidna sp.
TCAGCAGCTTGATTATAGTAGATGATCTCCTTATTACCATCTATGGTAATGACAGAATCAATTGCCTGATCCAGTGTGTCCTTTATTATTCTTCGTTCCTTGGCGAGCTCTTCTTTTAAGATCTCAATATCTGCCATTGATACATCTGATGTGCCGTTTCCATTATGCCCATTTAAGGGTGCAGCTACTTTGGTTCTTTTTTTTGTTTTGGTTTCCATCCTGTAATAGTTATTTAGTACGATAAGGCGAATCAACTTGGCTTTTAAGAAAGCCCTGCCAGACAACCACTACGAAATCCGGCAAGGCCAATCACCCTAAGTTTTGCCATTTAATACTTCAAAACTATTTCTGCCATAAACGGAATGTAATAGCATGGTTAACCTAAATTTTATAGGTAGATAAAGAAACCACTCTAGGTAAAATCACCTAGAAGCCTTTTGAGACCTGATAATGAAAAGAAAAATACATGCCTTGATAAAGATCATTTGCGTATTTCCTGAGCTTTTGCTAACTAGTAATTCCATACCACCGAATACCAGTTAAATTGTCCAATCCGCTGCAGAAAGTACGAATTGTAATCTCAGATGAGCATCAACTGATCATAAATGGAATCAAACATTTATTGACCCCTTTAGAGCATCTGGAAGTCATCAGCGAAACAACAAAGGGAGAGGAAGCCTTCCGGTTGGTTGAACAACTAAAACCGGACTTGCTTATAACGGAAATATCTCTAAAAGACCTTTCAGGATTAGAGATCTTGCAGAAAATCAAGGAAAAAGGTCTAGAAACTAAAGTGCTTATCCTATCTAATTTCTTTGATGAGCATGATATACTGAGTGGGTATGAAAGAGGGGCAATGGGGTACTTACCAAAATCAGTGGATGATCAAAATCTCATTTTGGCGATTGGCAAAATAGCGAAGGGAGAAATCTACTACCACCAGTCTGTTCTAAATGTGCTAGGCTCATCACTCATTCAACGAAAGCTTTCATCTCGAAACACCATCGATTTGACAGAGAGAGAAATGGAAATTCTACGCGAAGTATGTGAAGGAGCTACCAATAAAGAGATTGCTGAAAAACTCTTCATCAGTGTGAGAACTGTGGATGCTCACCGAAGAAACATCATGAAAAAACTGGGAGTAAAGAACAGTGTTCAATTAGTAAAGGTGAGTCTTGAAAAGAAGCTCATCTAAATCCTGAACTGCCCTTCCTTAGCAGATAAGCGTTCCGTTTGAATAGCAAAAGATATCACATTCCTATTTACTGCTATTTTGTATATGGAAGTACGAATTAGAATTATAATACGTTACTCATAAAACTACCATTTGATGCGCCAAGTACTGTACTCAATCCTTCTTGTCAACTGGCTTATTGCATCTGCCTCCAGTATCAAATTCCAAAATATTCCACTCGACAGAGCTTTATCAGAAGCCAAAACCACAGGAAAATTTGTATTCATAGATTTCTACACAGACTGGTGCCGGCCTTGCAAAGTCATGGAACAACAAGTGTTCAAAGACGATTCGATTGCCTTGCTTTTCGAACAAGAATTTATTTCCATTAGAATAAATGCAGAAAAAGAGCAACAAACACTGGTAACGGCTCTTGGGATCAAAGCCTATCCTACCTTGGTATTTTACGATCCGAAAGGTCGCTTGGTCTTTCGTAAAGAGGGGGCAATGAAACCACGAGACTTTCAAGATTTGAGCGAGAGTCTGATTTCGATAAACCAACAATTAATCAACTATCAGAAAAACGATCGCAAGGTAGAAAACGTCTTCCCCTACCTTCAATCACTCAAATGGATAGATGAACGTAAAGCCAGCAAGTTGGCTAGAAAATACCTACATGAGGTAAAGGAAAAAGATTACGATGACCCCCTGATTTGGGGACTTATCAGTGAATTTGTGACCCCCTTGGACAGAGTACTCTTTACCAGAGTAGCCAACGCAGAAAACTTGCGCGAAAAAAGTCCTGAAAGCCTAGAGATACTTCATTTGAAGTCTTTTGATATACTACTGGAAAAGGCCATGAAATCTGGGAATAGCGCCTTCATGCGAAGAAGAGAACAGTATATCAAAAAGTATGGAAGCTTCCTTTCAAACAAAGATTCTGTAGCATTGATTGGGAGAGTTCAGTATAATTCATTGCATGACGTAGAAAAGTACTCGGAAGTATTGGAATCATACGTTGAAAAATACCTTCCTGAAGAAGCGATGCATTATGCATTAATTTCATACGAGCTCAGTCAAAACTACTTTCAAGAGTCTATTCTGGAGTTTGCTTCTACGCTCGCTAGAAAGTCTATCAGTATGGAGCCTAACCTTTTCGCATATCTAGCACTTTCTGGCATTCAAGAAAAACTATCCAATTACAAATCAGCGTATGCCTTTCTCCTGCTAGCGTATGAATATGCAGATGAAGATCGTCAAACTGCACTAAACCAGCAGGAAAAAGAACTCAAACACAAAATGGAGTCTGAGCTGGCAT
>JABSPG010000303.1:2515-5586 GCA_013214445.1 Ekhidna sp.
GTGTCAATATGCTAGACGAACTTGGAGACGATGGACGGTTCACCCTAGGAGCGGGATCCCAACGCTTAATGTACAGATACCCAATTCCGCAAAGCACTTCTCACTTTGTAATAAAAGTGGGAGACAAACTTGCAAGCAATGCTCCCATATCAAAAGAAGTAACCTACATCAAGGGAATCACCTCATATGGAGGCAGTGGCATCACGCCTGCTGTGGTCACCAGTTATGAGTTTGAGGGTGTCACTATTGAACAACAACTTGTCCCTGTAGACAAAAATGGAAACCCCATCGCTCATGGACTGGCTCAATACTACCAGATAAGTTACCAATTAAAAACAGATAAAGCAGCTACCACACAAGTTGGTCTCAGCTTGCTATTTGATACGATGATGGATAATAATGATGCCTGCATGATTGCTGCCAATGGCGTACATATTTCCAGGGAATATGATTTTAGAGGGAAGAATGTACCCGATGAGCTACTATTTTACAAAAGTCCCAGTGACACCTCGGATCTGGTAGGGAGTGCCATGCTCACAAAATGGAATGCAACGAGACCAGACCTACTAATAGTAGGCCGATGGCCTTATCTACATCGGGTGCAGTGGAATTATCAGCTATCAAGAAGACCGTACGGCGATAGCGCATACATGCTCCGCTGGGAGAACAAGACACTAAGCAAACTTAAACCCCTCACCTTTCACACCTATTATGGCCTTCCACTGTGGAAAAAACCAGAGCTTAGAATTATCATGCGAGACGATAAAAGTATGCTCAGTACCGAAGCTGACATCTTCTTTGAAAACGATAGATCCAATCTGGACCTAAATGCTAAAATGCGAATTCAAGAGCTTATTTCTAACGAGGCAATTAATGTTGTTGGGGTAATTCTTGAAGGATATGCGGATATATCCGGTGGCAAAAACTATAATTTCGATCTTAGCAAAAAACGTATAGATGCAGTTGGACAAGTGTTCAACGCTTTACAAATACCGTTTGTACCTAAGCCTCATGGCGTAGATCAATCCGTACAAGACTATTACAGCTATAAATACGGAAATGCCTTCGACCGGAAGGTCAGAATGATTATTTACTACAGACTTAAGACAGAGAACCATGAATCAGTAGCAAACAATTCTTCTTATTGATCTCAGTGAGTATTATGTATTGTCGTGAGAAAAAGGCCGAACCAAAAATAATTTGAACAGCCTCAGTTTCTTTATGGGATATTTTTTCCATACTGGAACCCGAACGACTTTGCCCTGATGAGACAAGTTCTCAATACATGAAAAATGAACTTAACTTGCTGTTTATATTTAACATCCTACTTCCGATGCTGTGATCGTAATGTTCACTTCCTCATCATCTCCATTTCTCAGATCTAGTTCTGATATATTTTCAGTTCCACTATCAATAAAGATTCCATCTATGTACACTTCTGCTGTATAATCACCTGGAGTTGGGAAATTCATAAACGTAGCAAATTCTGATATGGAATTCCCAAGGGTAATCGAAATATCCTTAGTCTCCTCATATGATCCATCTACATTATAAACATAAATTTGAAGAAGATAACTCCCGAAATCAATACAATCCCCAATAGCATCATCAAAAGAATCTGATGATTCAACATTGACGTCTAGTGTATAATCTGAATTGGAAAAGCTACTACAATCATATTCAGAAGCACTAAAAAAAAAGCGTACCTCATCATCTCCATCATTTTCCAATTCAAATTCACTAAGCTCAAAGGTCTTTGTCTCCAAAAGCTCATCTTCCAGGTAACAATTAACAGTACCAGTACCAGCGGTTGTGAAGTTGGAAAAGGTAAAATCAAATTCAGCAACATTTTTTTCCGTCTCAATAGTGACATTTTGAGATTGGCTATAATCACCAGGCCCAGAGATATCTACCCTAAAGGTGGCATTGGTATAGCATGCTTGCACTTCACTATCGAATGAATCCGTTCCTCCACCGGTTACATCTAGAGCATAAAAGGAAATACCACCAGAATTAGTATCAGTATTGTTACTAACAGTTTCTTCCTCATCATCTGTGCAGCTAAAAGTGATTGCTAGGGTAGCAATGATTAGTAGTTTACTAAAATTTTTCATGAATGTATTGTCTATTTTGTATCCTAATTTCATCCCAATTATCGTAAAGTTACTATTACTCACAAAGAAGCGCATGACTTTGCACTAATACAATACCCCTTTCGCGGTATTTAATGAATAATAAAATTTACAAATGATGTATTTAGCATAAATATAATAAAGCGATAATTGTAGATGATTGGAAACCATCCATGTAATTTTCGCAATAAAAATGGTTGCATGTGAAACCATTTTAGCCATGAAAGGCTTTTAAGTAGCGCTAACCGAAACAACATGTTAAGAAAAATCATTGGCATAGTAGTAGGAGTACTACTTCTTGCAGGTGCTATCTACGTAGCTAAGTCTTTAATAGCAGCCAATCAAAGACCAAGGAGAGAAATGCCACAGGCTATTAAGACCGTCTATACCAATCCCGTGATCAATGGTGAAGTTCCAATCCTTGTCAATGCTAGTGGTAACTTAGTACCAACCAGAAAGATTGAAGTATTTTCTGAAGTACAAGGTATCCTACTGGAATCCAATAGGCCATTCAAAGCAGGTCAATTTTTTAAAAAGGGCGACATTCTGTTAAATATGGATAGCAAAGAATTCTATTCAAGCCTTTTATCTTCCAGGAGCGGTCTTTATGACCTGATTGCGGCGATAATGCCTGATTTGAAATTTGATTATCCTGAAGCTTTTGCTCGTTGGAACTCCTATTTACAAAACTTCGACATACAAAAGAATTTGGCCCCTCTCCCAATAGCTGAGAATGATAAGGAAAAGTTTTTTGTTACCGGAAAGCAAATATTCACTACCTATTATACCATTAAGAATCTGGAAGAGCGTCTAAACAAGTACACGCTTTATGCCCCTTTTGACGGAGTATTGACTGAGTCATTGGTAAATGCCGGAACGCTGATTCGATCGGGTCAAAAACTTGGAGAGTTTGTATCCCTGACAAAATTTGAGCTAGAG
>JABSPG010000304.1 GCA_013214445.1 Ekhidna sp.
AGTTTTAATAGGTAGATCCCATCTTCTAAATCCTTGACATCAATTGTTTGACTATACCCTTTTCTAGAAATGAATTTCCCAGCTAAGTCTGTTACAGTAACATAATCAGGGCGCAGCGGAGTATTTCCCAGCTCTATTGATAGTTTGTCCTGTACTGGATTGGGGAAAAGATGAACTTGAACTAATTGTTCAAACCCTAGAACCGTCAGTTCAAATGGCTCAGATAAGGTAGCACAAGAACCATTTGACACCTCCACGCTATATATGCCTGTGACTAAATTTAGCAGCGTGGCAGAAGTTTCTCCTACCAAAAGCTCATCATTCAAATACCATTGCAAGGTTTGTCCATCCGCGATGCTTACGCTTAAGGAATTTTCTGTCTTTACAATTACTGGCACTTGTGGATATTCATTTTCTGACAACACTTCCACAGTTTCACTAATTGGATCATCTAATAAATTTCTAATTGTGATTTCATAGCTACCTGCCACTAGCTCTAAAAATTGACCCACATCTTGAAAGTCACTGCCGTCTATGCTAAAATCATACGGTGGAGTGCCTGAGATCTCTAATGATATCGAACCATCAGATACATCAGGACACGAAGTGGAGGTAACATCTACAGACTCAACAGAAACATTGATTAGTTCAAAATCATCAGACATAGTTGAACATATACCTGCAGATACTTCCACCGAATAAGTACCTTCCTGCAGATCGCTAAATGAAGACTGAGTAGCTGATGCAATTTGTGCTCCATTGTAATACCACTGTGCCGATTGGTTGCTGGACAATTCAATAACCAGTTCGGTGTTTTGAATTTCAATAACTGGCTTTTCTGGATAGTCATTGAGGTAGGATACTGTGACATTTACAGTCTCCGAGTTTTGTACAACATCTTCAATGCCTATTTCATATTCTCCCACTGGAAGGTTTGCAAATACATTCTCAGATGCCAAGGGACCTCCATTAATGCTATATGTGAAAGGGCCATTTCCTTGCGCTATGATTTCAATGCTACCATCCGAAGTGTCTGGACATGAAGTGTCCTGCACTTCTAGGCTCGAAACCACAATACCTGACCCTCCACCAGCTGAAGAAATAGTGTAATTATCGATATAAAGGTTGTTGCCCCAACCATTGATTCCAAGAAATGCAACCTCAATAACCTTCTTATCATTAGGTACTTCAAATGAAATTGTTTCTTGTTTCCAATCTTCCGCAGACGGGACAAATTGACTGGTAAAATAAGTTGAGGTCGTCTGCAGGTCAGCTCCCTCTTTCGAATAGATAGATTGCCAAGTTGGTTCACATGATCCTCTATATACGACTGACAATCCATCTGGAAAATCAGGAGAATACCCTGAATATGCATAATCAAATGATAATTCAAAGGACTTATCTACGGTAGTATTCAAAACAGCAAATACCAAGAAATCTTGTTGCCCTACCTTCTGGTAGTTGAAAAAATCTAAATAGGCAGAACCATCTCCATCAGTACTTGCAGAATTAGATTTGAGCCAGGTAATCGAATTATCACTATTGATCACTTTCTCTTCAATGGACGACTCCTCGAATGAGCCCTCCGCTGATGTCTCTGAAGAGCTTAATTCTTCATCTACTCGTATTGCATTTTCTATGATTTTTGTTTCGCCTCCATCAGCAGAGGTAATGGTGAGTTTTACTGAATAGGTGCCGGCCACATCATAAGCCACTACCGGATTATCGAGGGAACTGGTAGCTGGATTTCCGCCTTCAAATTCCCAAGCGTACGTGTCCGCATTGATGGACTTATTAGTGAAAGAAACAGATTGACCTGTACACAGACTTCCTAAATCGAAAGTAAAATCAGCTAGGTAGTTTGTCTGCTTTAAGTAATTTCTTCGAGTTGTGTATGCTTCGTTCATACGATCGTACTGCCCCTGAGAGAAAACATCTCTGCATGCCTTTGTAGAATACGACATGATGTTATTTGCATCGGGAACAAACGTATCTCCATTGGCATCAGTTTCTGACTCGGTATACTGACATGCACCGTTGACCTTCCCACTCAGGTTAGGATCTGCCTCAGTATCGCAAAGCTGATCTCCAGCAGTAGCGCAGTTTCTTCCTTCACCTCTTGTCACCAATTCATCAGTTAGTTCTGAATTAGACCTTCCATGTGTATGAAACAAAGCGAAAAAATGTCCGATTTCATGAGGGAAAGTAGAACCATTCATGGTACAGGAATTGTCCATTAGAATTACATCTGGACCACCTGGGAAGTAGGCATATCCACAAAAGAAACCGCCCTCACCATTCCCCACGGAATTAGCGAAATATACATTTATGGTATTTTCAAAATTGTACCTAGACGTTAGTTGGCCTTCATCCGAATTGACGAAATCGTAGTACTTTGATTCATCTATATAGTTGATAGTGAGGATAAAGAACGATAAACCCGCGTTGCTGTAATAGGCATTCACATTATCTAGAGCCTCATTGAGATCTAGCTCTGATAAACCACCCGTTCCATCGTCACGACGGATAATATGTGCCACGATAGCTAAATCAGTGGTCGACTGCCTGCTTGAAAAATCCCTATTTAATTCAGCCTGATGGCCTAACTTTTTAAACAACCGAATCTGTTCAATAGTAGGTGCGGGACTACCGCATTCAATTTTCTGCGCACTCAATATGAAAACAGCCGAAATAAAAAAAACACCAATGAGTACTATCCTGGAAGCCATCCTACTCTTACATTTTCAATTTGCAAATAATCAATCAATGTATCAGAGAAGGTAACATTTTTCAGAATGATGGTCACTTTATAAGGCTCATTATTCCTGTACTTTTCAAGTTCCTGATCCGAAAGCCTTACTTCAGCTACACCTTCTGTGGCTAATGTCTCACTCAACAACTCAGGCTTTTCACCCATGATGTCATTGCACAAGAATTCATCGATTGATTCAGCATATCGTTTCTTCTTTACTTCTAGCACATCATTTTTTCCAACCCCGTACAGTTGAGTTCCCTGTATCTCGATTTCACTGGTTTTCAATGATATTGAAATAAACTCCTTATTATCCTCTGAAAACTTGTATACAATAAATCTACTGCATCCTATTTCATCTCCTGAAAATGGATGCGTGGGACTTGTTGTTTTTGTGACGGAACATGCCGTAGAAATCAGTACAAAAAGAAAAACCAGCCTCTTCATTCCTTGCAAATTAGTTATGTTCATCCCAAATCAATCGTTGCTCCAAATGCACCTCTTTTCCAAAAAATATCTTTGTTATGTGCTCAAAACTCTTCGTGAAATCGGAGACCATAAATCTGTCCGGAGCTGCCCTCCTTTCTTTGTTTATCAGTTGATTGTACTCCAAATAGGCTTTCAGTGCTTTCGCGACTGTCTCGGCAGAATCAATAATCCCAACAGCCTTGGATCCATTCCGATAGTAAGTAGAAATCTCATCTTTAATGATTGGGTAGTGAGTACATCCAAGTATCAGCGATTCAATAGCCGACAAAGAGGGATCTGCCAGGTATCGATTGATAATTTCATGGCTGATCTGATCGTTATGGATACCCTCCTCTATCATGGGCACCAAGAGTGAAGTAGCCAGTGCAGAAAACTGGATCCCCATTGATAGTTCCTCAATCTTTTTTTTGTACACCTCCGAAGACACTGTTTGTTTAGTTCCGATCAAGCCAATTTTTCCTCCTTTGTAATTTTCACGGATGAAGTCGATGGTCGGATTGATTACGTCAAATACCTTGGCTTTCTTCCCTACATACTCTGTCACCAAATCGTAAGCCGCAGAGGATGCAGAATTACATGCAATTAATATCACCTTACAATTCATTTTTAGCAGCATATCCGAGATCCTAACTGAATATGCTTGTATAGCCGCCGTTGACTTATCACCATATGGTAAATGAGCAGTATCGCCAAAGTAGATAATGTTCTCATTTGGCAGAGCGTCCTTAACTGCCTTAGCGACAGTCAATCCGCCAATGCCACTATCAAAAATCCCGATGGGTTGATTAGACTTCATAAAAAATCCCGATGTTTCCATCGGGACTGCAAGTAAAGAGTTGAAAATTAATTGTGCTATTTCAAATTTAATCAATTAGTCATTGCAACCAAAAGATCACTTTGGGTGATGATGTGCACCTGATGTTGCTCATCTCTGACCAGCAGTGCTTTTTTCTGCTTACCTAGCATAGAAGACATCACGTCAATCGTCTCATTTGGAGAGACAAATTGAAACGAACCATCCATTAAATCAGAAACGGGTTTGTCTTTTAGATCTGGACTTTCAATCAACGCATTCAATATCTTACTGTCAGAAACACTTCCTACAAAGTGGTCTCCATCAACTACCGGCGCTTGATCGATCCCCTTTTTGTTCATCAGTCTTATAGCCTCTCCTACATTCAAAGATTGCTCAATAGTCATCAACTGGGATGACCCGTTTTTACTAGCGACAATATCACGAGCTGTTGCAAACTTCCTCTCCTCTAAAAATCCGTGATCTTTCATCCAGTCATCGTTATAGACTTTGCCCAGATATCTTGTTCCATGGTCAGGAAGAATAACCACCATCACGTCATCTTCTTTCAAATGCTCCTTGGCATACTCCAAAGCTCCATGAACAGCCGATCCACAAGACCATCCAATAAACAATCCTTCCTCTCTAGCTAACCTTCTTGTCATGATAGCTGCATCTTTGTCAGTCACCTTAACAATGTGGTCTACCATATCAAAATCCACATTCTTTGGAAGAATATCTTCACCAATACCTTCTGTTAAGTAAGGATAGACCTCTTTTTCATCAAATATCCCTGTCTCCTTATACTTCTTAAATACAGACCCGTAGCTATCTAATCCTACGGTAATAATATCTGGATTTTGCTCCTTCAAATACTTTGAGGTCCCGCTGATCGTACCTCCAGTGCCCATCCCAGCTGCGTAATGGGTGATTTTGCCTTCCGTATCACGCCAAATTTCCGGTCCTGTCGTTTCATAGTGAGAAAGTGCGTTAGCCGGGTGATCATACTGATTGGGGTAAAACGAATTTGGAGTATCTCTTTCAAGCTGCTTAGCTACAGAGTAATACGATTTAGGATCATCCGGTGCAACATTGGTAGGGCACACAACTACCTCGGCACCAACAGCCCTCAAAATATCCATCTTTTCCTTACTCTGCTTGTCAGCAAGCGTAAAAACGCACTTATAACCTTTTGAAATGGCTACCAATGCAAGACCCATACCTGTATTTCCTGAAGTACCCTCAATGATTGTACCTCCAGGCTTAAGGATACCTTTCTCCTCTGCATCCTCAATCATTTTCAAGGCAATACGATCTTTAATTGAGTTACCAGGATTGAAATATTCGACCTTCACCAAAATGGTCCCCTTGATACCGCTATTAACACTGTTTAGCTTCAAGAGTGGGGTGTTTCCTATTCCTTCCGTTATGTTGTTTAGATACTTCATTAAATGAGTTTTCAAATTTTTGGCAAAGGTATCGAAAGCTGTTCAACTCTTTAATCATTGTGTCAATCGATAAAGTAGAGTTAA
>JABSPG010000305.1 GCA_013214445.1 Ekhidna sp.
TTGATATTTCAGTTACTATACCGAATGAGTAGCTGTTGAGATAGGTATCCTTTGCCTCCATTGTATGCCAGGTGCCATCCATTCTTTTGAAGATATTTTGTTAAGTATCTATTTAAGAAACCGTGTGAAACAAGTACAGTCTTCCCATTTTTTTTCGCGCTTTCTTCAAGCCGAGCAACCCCTCTTTTTGCTCTTTTTTTTGCTTGAGAAAAGCTTTCAATATTCTTCTTATTTAGACCCCCAATCCAAAGCACTCTTGAAGTGGCTGTCCAGAATTTAAGAGGAAGTTTGATGTTTGGAAAGGAGAAGACCTTTCTTTCAAATTCCCTGAAAAGCGTGTCATTTTTCAATGAAATCTGATCTTTTGCTAAATACTTGGCCGTTGAGATTGATCTGTTTAGACTACTTGTGAGGATGGTATCTATTTCTCCAGATCTTAGCGATACAGGTAGATACTCAGGTTCATAAATACCCACAGAATCATAAGCTCTTACAAATTTCTCAGCTTCCTTTCTCTTTCTCCATCCTTTTTTATTCAAGGCGGGTTCCCCATGCCTCACCAACATAATCTGAGATAATTTGCTTGTTTCTTCTTTGCTGCCCAATTCTAGAAAAGCTAGGCTTCCGTCTACGACGATGATTTTCTTGGCAAGTTCTTTATAGATCTTCTTTGAACCACCAGTCTGACCCCATCCCAGATGACTGATCGTACTAAGCAATAAAATGAGAGGTATAGCAGAATATTTACTATTAACTCTGATAATTCTTTTGTGGCTTGGAGTCATGGGTATTGTGTAACAACAATTTTAAAGGATAATGATATGATTATTGTTCCGTAGTAGGAGACATAAAA
This sequence comes from Ekhidna sp., assembly GCA_013214445.1. Classification (GTDB taxonomy): domain Bacteria; phylum Bacteroidota; class Bacteroidia; order Cytophagales; family Cyclobacteriaceae; genus Ekhidna. Next base: position 854 of record JABSPG010000305.1, read on the forward strand.
CGCTTCAAGCAATTTCACTTATGCTATCAGGCAGTCCCAAATTTCTTCTCTTATCACATGAAACTCGATTTTTAAAACGAATCGCATCACTACTTCTAGTGATTTTTCGCAAAATGAAGGGATTTCTCCAATAATTGCCGCGAGATCTTATTTAGAAACAATCTAAATAATAGGAAACTTGTACATCTTCGCATCACCGAAAAAAACATAAAAAGAATGAATAATAGATTGGTTTTATCCTTGTTGCTTGGAACAACATTTTTAATAAGCTGTAGTGATGATGATCCTGTTTTGGATAATACACTGCCTGATTTAGATATTCCATCGTCTTATATATCTGACAACTATGCAGCCAATGCGGCTACTGAAAGCGCAGTAATTGATGAATTAGCAACTTTGACATCTGCTTTGAACAGCGCTGAAAGTGATGCTCAAGGGGGTGGTAGAGTTGCTGCTGTAACCTACGAGAGCAACTCCACATTAGCAGAAGTGACTCAATCCAATTATAAGACACTTATAGATGGATGGTTAGAGCAGTTGGTTGCTGCTGCAAATGATGACGATCGGTTCCAAAATCCCGGACTTAATGGAACACCGGCTGCTGGAGAGGAAGGTGGACTTCTGGGTGGCAATGCAGAGGGCAAAAGCAAACGATTGCTCGATGAAAATGGGCTAGAGCTAGAGCAGAATATACAAAAGGGCTCATTTGGCGCAGCGCTGTATAACCATGCAATCACAGTAGTCAATGGTATTAAATCAGGTGCTGAAGGGTTTACTGATCCTGGAGCTGTTGACAGATTAGTGGCAATCCATGGAACTGGTGTAGCATTTGATCCGGTAGATGGGGTAACGGCCGCTGCGACTTATTCAAAGAGACGATCAGATATAGCTAACGGAACTGGATTCTTCTACGACATCCAATTAGCGCTAATCACTGCAAAAGCAGCTATGGAAGCTGGTGAGGCATATGATGAAGTGCGGGATGAAGCGCTTGATGCCTATCTGGACGCATGGGAACGATCAAACTACGCAACTGTGATTTACTATTGTAATGCTACCAGGGTAGCACTTGCCGAAGCAGCTACTTTGGAAGGAACAGCCAGAGACGATCGATGGGCAGACGCTTTGCACGCCTATGCTGAAGGTGTGGGTTTTGCACATGGATTTAAGAGACTAAGTGTAAAGCAGATCACGGACACAGAAATTGATCAGATTTTGGGTTTGTTGCTTGCTAGTGAAGGGCAAGTACCAACCTCATATGAGTTTTTGAACGATGCTACTTTGTTGGAAAATCTTACAACAATTGAGAATCAAGTAAAATCCATTTATGGTTTTTCAGATGAGGAGGCAGCAAGCTTCTACGTCAATAACTAACATAAGAGTATTACTTTTTGCCGTCTCCAAATCAGGGACGGCATTTTGCTTTACGAAAGAGAGAAGATGAGATCGTATTTAAATAAATATTTAGTGTATTGCTTTTCCCTTGTGACTGTTGCGTTCATGATCGCATGCGGAGAAGATGATGATTCAGTAGAGGAGGAGGTAGGATTTGATCGAGCAGAAATGCTCACTAGCCTTGCTGATGGACTGATTATCCCAAATTTTCAAGCCCTTCAACGCTCAGCGAACGATTTGTCGGAAGCTGTTGCATCATTTAATGCAAACAGTTCAGTAGATAACCTCACAATCCTACGCGAATCATGGCTCATTGCAGTGGAAGATTTTCAACACTGTTCAGCTTTTGGTTTCGGTCCTGCCAACTTTTTTGGAAGGTCTTTTGCGAGTCTAATTGGGGTGTTTCCTGTAAACGAATCTGCAGTGGAGTCGAACATCATTGATCCAGATTTTAACCTGGCTGCAAGCTTTGCCACCGACGTGCGAGGTTTATATACCATTGAGTATTTGATCTATGGCACTGGAGAAGCTGATGAAAAAATCGCTCCTTCTTTTGATGAGGAAAGAAAGGCCTATTTGTCTCTAATCTCTAACGAAATAAGGGATAGAGTCGATGAAATTGTGGATGCATGGACTACATCGTATCGTGCTGATTTTATTGCTAGCACAGGTACATCTGCAGGTAGTTCCACTTCTTTGCTTTACAATGAGTTTGTTAAGGACTATGAAAACCTGAAAAACTTCAAAGTGGAGTTGCCCGCAGGTTTGACAGCAGGCCAGCAAGGTGCAGATCCTACCTTGGTGGAGGCATTTTATTCAGGAATCTCGAAGGAATTGATTGAGGAACATTTTCAAAGCTCTGTCAACCTATGGTCAGGAACTTCCAGAACCGGAGATGAACTCATCGGTTTTGAAGAATACCTTGACAGTGTGGTTGGAGGACCTGAGTTAGTTACAACTACGAAAGATGCAATCGGGGAGTTGGAAGCTGCTCTTCAAAATCTGCCAGAGGGAGAACTGGCAAATATTATTGACCGCTCTGAGATTCAAGAACTAAGAGATAAACTGCAGGGCAATACCGCCAACTTCAAAAGTTCCATGAGTTCATTACTGGGAATAAGTATCACCTTTAATTCTGGAGATGGGGATTGACTAGGAGATTATCATATCGCGCATTTATCAACTACATGGAGCAACCGATTTCGATTGCTCCATTAGTCGTTTTTAGGGTCTGCTTCGGTTTACTCATGCTTGTGAGCACCATCCGTTATATGCTGATGGGTTGGGTAGACACACAGTTAATTGACCCAGTTCTGCATTTCAGCTATTTCGGTTTCGAATGGATAAAGCCTTTGAACGGACAGGGAATGTATTTCATTTTCGTCCTGATGGTGCTTACTTCGATTTGCATTACTCTTGGAGCATTTTATCGTGTGGCTGCTACTCTTTTCTTTTTGTGTTTTTCTTACGTAGAGCTAATCGATATTACCTACTACCTGAACCACTATTACTTTGTAAGCATTGTATCGTTTTTGTTAATCTTAGTTCCCGCGCATAGATCTTTTTCTGTTGACGCCTATCGGGATCGATCTCTTCTTATATCAGAGGTACCTAGGTGGACCATTGGTGTTTTTAAACTGCAAATTGCTATTGTTTATATCTATGCAGGCTTAGCCAAAATAAATTACGATTGGCTTTTCAATGCACTCCCTTTGTCGATTTGGTTACCAGCTCAGTCCAGCCTACCCATCATTGGCGGGTTTTTCAAATTTAATGAGACAGCTTACCTCTTTAGTTGGCTAGGCATGCTATTCGATACATTCATCATTCTGGGTCTCCTGTGGAAGCAGACCAGATTGTTGTCTTATCTGGCTGTGGTCTTTTTTCATACAATGACAGGCATCCTTTTCCAGATTGGTATTTTCCCACTTGTGATGATTTTTGTAGTCACCCTATTCTTTTCCGAAGGTTTCCATAAAAGGCTTTTGGCTAGACTCGGTGGTTTTTTGAAAGTGCCATCATATTTACTTACAACTACAAAGGCTTATGTGTCTCAGTGGAAACTGCCAAGACCAGTCATTAACTTCTTTTTGATCGTTTTTTTCGCATTTCAATTGCTGTTTCCCTGGCGATATTTGCTGTATGATGGAAATGTCTTTTGGACAGAAGAGGGGTATAGATTTGCATGGCGCGTCATGCTAATGGAGAAAGCAGGTACTGCCACCTTTTATGTGAGAGATAGTAAAACAGGAAAGGAAGGATCGGTCATCAATAGTAAATTCTTAAATGCACATCAGGAAAAACAGATGGCCATGCAGCCAGACTTAATACTTCAATTTGCCCATTATTTGAAGGATTTTTATAAACAAGAAGGAGTTTCTGATCCACAGGTGAGAGCTGAAGTTTACGTTACATTAAACGCCCGGCCGAGTCGCTTACTTATTGATCCAAATGTAGATCTAACCATGCATAAGGATACCTGGAAGAAGAAAGACTGGATATTGCCCTTGGAGGATTCTGAATAATGAACAGAATATTATCAGCTTTACTTTTTTTCACCCTTGTGGTGGGTTCCTTAAATGCTCAGCAGTATTTTCTAAAAGGATTTGTGAAGAATGATGAAGGGCTCCCAATTCAAGGTGCTACCGTATTTATTACCGAGCTGAATGTTCAGGCCAATACCGAAAAGGATGGTTTGTATGAGCTAAGGCTGCCAAAAGGAAAGCATAAAGTAGAAGTATTCTCCTTGGGTCACAATCCAATTGCACAAACTTTGATGGTTGCTTCAGACACTGAGCTAAATTTTAATTTAACAGTATTTTCTGATCAGCTAGCAGAAGTAGAAATCTCAACTAAGAGACAGGAAACTACAGGTATTTCTAGGTTGAAAGCCGTTGATGGATTTGGGATTTATGAGGCCAAGAAAAATGAGTTGATCATCCTTAATGATTTTGCAGCAAATAAGGTAGCAAATAATGCAAGACAGGTCTTTGCCAAAGTTCCAGGGCTAAATATCTGGGAAAGTGATTTTGCGGGCCTTCAATTGGATATTGCTGCCAGGGGGTTAGGTCCCAGTAGAACAGCCAATTTCAATACACGTCAAAATGGATATGATATGAGTGCAGATGCCCTGGGATATCCGGAGAGCTACTATATGCCGGCTATGCAAGCGGTTGATAAAATTGAGATCGTGCGAGGTGCAGCCTCACTTCAGTACGGTACCCAGTTTGGCGGCATGCTAAACTAACGATTGAAAGAAGCACCTAACGCACCCTTGAGTATGGAATTAGAGCAGGCAGTGGGA
>JABSPG010000306.1 GCA_013214445.1 Ekhidna sp.
TGGCAGCACCTATTGGATACTACATAATGGAAATCTGGCTGTCAGATTTCGAGTATCGAATTGACATGAATGTCGGGACCTTCGCAATCTCTCTTTCCATCTTGTTTGTAATCTCGTTGGCAATATCTGTAGTACAAACTGCCAAGGCTTCTTTGATGAATCCTGCCGAGGTTTTAAAAGATGAGTAATTGACTTGCTAAGCTTTCTTCAGTGCTTTCAATGCTTGCTTGATATGTGAGTCCGCTGAAAAATCTGCACGGAAGGTATGGATAACTTTACCTTCTGAATCAAAAACGAAGGTCACTCGTCCTGAAACCAAACCAAATAGGGTCGATGGGACACCAAAAGCTTTGATGGCTTTCTTTTTCTGATCTGTCAGCAGTAGGAAAGGAAGCTTTTTCTTGGAAGTCACTTTCTTGTGAGAAGAAGCACTGTCACTGCTAATTCCTACCACTTCAGCTCCCACTGCTTGGAAATCCTCGTAGTTGTCTCGGAATCCACAAGCCTGTGCCATGCACACACTGGTATTGTCTTTGGGATAGAAATAAACAACAAGTGGCTTTCCTTTAAAGCTGGACAGAGCTACTGGCTCGCCATTTGGGTCTTCCAGTGTGATTTCTGGTAATTGATCTCCTTTACTTAGCATTTTTTATATATCTCATTAGCAGGAGGGGTAGTAGACTGAGGTCGATTACCAAGGCGATCAATAATGAAAGACTCACGAAGAGACCAAGGTAGAAGGTGGCTCCAAAACTTGAAAACAGGTATAAAGAAAAGCCTGCGCACATGATAATTGATGTAATGAGCATCGAACTTCCCGCGTGTTTAAATGTCTTTTCCATTCGCCTTTTGGTATCCACTTCCTTGCAATTTTGGTAGTAGCTCATCATGTGAATGGTGTCATCCACTGCTATACCAAATGCAATCGTAAATATGATCGAGGTAGTCATTTTCAATGAAATTCCTAACCATCCTAAGAAACCAGCAACCATCAATAGAGGGATTATGTTTGGAATCAGGCTGATGATTAACAATTTCCATGATCTGAAATAGACTCCCAAGATGATTCCAATCACTCCAATGGCAGACAACAAACCTTTAAGTAGATTGAAAGAAAGCAACTCATGACTTTTATCAATCAGATAGGTGGTCCCAGTAATTCGATAGGAAATTCTTTGATGATCGATGTTGGATTGCAGATACTTAAGCAGTTTCTGATTTCTAATATCCGTCTCATACGATCCTAGCTCAGGAAAAAAACCAATCAGCCGACCTACTTTCCCATCTTTTGTGACCAATTTATCCAATCGTTTGGGATCAATTCGATTTTTCAACCTGAGTACTTGTTGGTAATCTCTTTCCGAGGTTGGATAACGGTAGTTTTCGTTTAATCCGCCCTTATTGGCCATTTGCAAGTACTTAATAATCGTGGCAGGAGACTGTACTTTCGCTACTTGATACTGATTCAGCAAGTAGTCTTCGATCTTGACAATCTCATTCATGACGTCCTGATCCCAGATTGAGTGGGCAGTGTCTTTGACATCTACACGAATTTCATAAGGTTTGGAACCGCCTAGTTGCATATCAGCATATTCAAAATCTATTCTGACTTCTGAATCTTCCGGAAGGTCGTCCAAGAGGAAGGAATTAATTCGGAGGTTTTTCATTCCAGGAATTAGCGTAGCTAGGATCAAAAGAGCTGCTATCCAAATCACTTTTCTATTTCTCTGGAGGAATGGAAGCCAACTATGTGTTACTTCTAGCACCTTGTTTTCTTTAGAATAGGTTGTAATTGCCGCCATAAGCAGACCAAATGAAAAGGTTAGAAGGAAAGCGATGAGAATGCCAATCGCTGCAAACACTCCAAGTAATTGCACTGGTTCTGTATTGATCCAGATGAGGCTTAAGAAACCGATAGCTGTAGTTACGGATGTCAGAAGGGTCGGTATCCACACAATGCTAAGGGCCTGTTTGATTCGCTCTGCCTTTTCTTCTTTAGGTGATTTTCTAAGTGCATTCATCAGATGCACCGCATCTGACATGGAGACAAAGAATAGGATAGGAGGGAGTAAGGAACTAAGCAGGTTGATCTTGAAACCAAGCATCGCGATAAGGCCAAAAAGCCAAACGATTGATAATAGGCTGATCAAAAATGGAAGCAATGCTGATTTGAAGTCTTTGAAAATGAATAAAAGCAACAAAAAGCTTAGGATGATAGACCCGATCAGGAACTTCCCAAAATCCTTCTGAATGTAGGATACAAAAACACTAGCAGCACTCAGCTTCCCAACAAGTCGAATCTTTGGAATTTCGTAGATCTGGGCTTTTAGTCGGATGGCTTGTATCAAGCGATCTCCACGTATCTGATCGTTGAAATGCTCATGGTTTAGATAGATACTAATAGATCTTCGGTCCTGACTAAACGCATCTCTATAAAAAGGATTGCCAAATATGCGTATGCTGTCCTGCCTGATTTGATAGTCTGTAGGATCTTCGGTGTGCATGAGCGGGAAAATGACGAGTCCCGTGGGGGATTTGATGACATGCTTCAGGGAAAGTGGAGAATACACACTATTGACATCAGGAATGTTGTTCAGTGACTTTTCAAAAGTGTGTGCTTTTGCAAGAAATTCCTTGTTAAAAATGGGGCCATCATTGGAGATAATGATGTGCATATAATCATTGTCATAGCCGAATTGCGCTACATGTTTTGCATAAGCTTTGCTATCAGGATGATTGTTTGGAAAGAACTTTTCGAACTCAAAATCAAAGGATAAAAATTGGATGTTCCATCCCAGGGTAGCCGTAACAACTACCAATAACAGGGTCATTATCACCTTTCCCTTTGGGGTAATTAACCGCTCGACATATTTATGCAATCGTGGGTTCAGAGTTTCTTCGTTTAAAAGTTAATTTTGTTACCAAACTACTAAACAGAATGCAACAATACCACAACCTGATGCGACATATCCTTGATACTGGATCTGAAAAGGGAGATCGTACTGGTACAGGTACAAAAAGCGTATTTGGGTATCAGATGCGTTTCGATTTAAGTGAGGGTTTTCCTTGTGTGACAACTAAAAAGCTGCACCTAAGATCGATCATTCACGAACTTTTGTGGTTTCTAAAAGGAGATCAAAACATCAAGTACTTGAAAGATAATGGTGTTTCGATTTGGGATGAATGGGCTGACGAAGACGGTAATCTTGGGCCGGTTTACGGTGTTCAATGGAGAAGTTGGGAAACTCCTGATGGGAGAAAAATAGATCAGATTAAGAAGTTAGTTGATGGGATTAAAAATAATCCCAATAGTAGGAGGCACATCGTAAGCGCATGGAACGTAGCTGACGTGGATGATATGGCTCTGCCTCCATGCCACACCATATTTCAGTTCTACGTCGCAGATGGAAAGTTGAGTTGCCAGCTTTACCAACGAAGTGCTGACGTTTTTCTGGGGGTCCCTTTCAACATTGCTTCATACGCACTCTTTACGATGATGATCGCGCAGGTTTGTGATCTTGAGCCGGGTGATTTTGTTCATACCTTCGGAGATGCACACCTCTACAACAATCACATTGAGCAAGCAAACTTGCAACTAAGTAGAGAGTTAAGGGATTTGCCTACCATGAAAATCAATCCTGCGGTTAAAGACATTTTTGAATTTAAGTTCGAAGATTTTGAGTTAGTCAACTACGATCCGCATCCACACATCAAAGGTGCGGTAGCAGTGTAACATATTGGCAAGAAAACAAGTCTATTAATACAGAAAATTCTAATGGCTGAAAGTAGTGGCATATTTGATATGATTGGTCCAGTTATGATTGGTCCTTCCAGCTCTCATACAGCAGGCGTTGTTCGTATTGGACGTGTGGCCAATCGTATTTTGGGAGGTATGCCTGAACAAGTGGATCTCATTTTCTACAATTCATTTGCACGAACTTATGAAGGCCATGGCAGCAACAGGGCGATCCTTGCGGGTCTGATGGATTATCATACAGATGATAAGCGGATCAAAGAGGCCTTGGTATTAGCTCAGGAAGCAGGGATGGAATACAAATTCAGATCCATTGGAAGTGCATCAACTTTTCATCCTAATTCAGTGCGAATCCTTGGTAAGAGGGGTGATCAGTCAGTCGAGATTCTAGGAGAAAGCAGGGGTGGTGGTGTTATTCGAATCAAGGAGGTCAATGGGTTTGATTCCAATTTTACTGCAAGCTTACACACTTTGATTATAGAGGCTGATGATGTAAAAGGGAGTATTGCCTTCTTTACAGAGGTGCTCTCTCAGGACGAATGTAACATCGCAACGATGACTGTTTCCAGAAAAGGGAAGAATGATAAGGCTTGTTTGATTTTAGAGATGGACTCAGGAATTGATGAAATAACCTTAAAATACTTAGAGAAAAGGAAGTGGGTACACCATGTGATCTACATACCTAACATTGATCAATGAGATGAAGTAATCGAAGTGCTGAGTAGAATTAACCTAGGCACAGAATAAGAAAACTTACATGTTCTATTGAGAACTAACTAAATTAAAATGAAAAGGAAAACTGGACTAATCACCGCACTGCTATTGCTGTGTTTCTTGGCATTCAGTCAGGAAAAGCGAATGCTCTCATTGCAGGAATGTATTGATGTTGCTGTTGAGAACAACCTGACCGTACAGCGTAGCGAACTCAATTTGCAGGGCGCAGAAATTAACCTTGTACAAGCTCAAGCACAGCGGGCACCCTCTCTGAATCTAAATGGTAACTACGGCTTTAACTGGGGTCGTGGTATAGATCCTACCACAAACCAATTTATTGATCAGAGAATCAACTTCAATGGAGTAGGGGGTAATGCTAGCATGCCAATACTAAATGGTCTGCAAGTAACTAATGGTGTCAAGCAAAGCAAAATAGACAAAGAAGCGTCCAAGTTTGATTTGGAGAGATCCATCAATGATATCTCACTAAATATCTCACTTTTCTATCTAAACATCATATTGAATAAAGAGCTTTTAGATAACGCAAGGTTTCAGCTGGAATCAAGCAAAGAGCAGTACGAACGAACCAAAGTATTGGTAGAGTCAGGTGCATTGCCATTGGCAAACGAGCTGCAATTGCAGAGTCAGGTAGCCTCTAATGAGGTAGCCTTAATCAATGCGCAGAATACACTTGATCTATCTGTTCTGACCTTGAAGCAAGCAATGTTATTGCCTCCGGGTGAAGAGATTGATATTGTCATTCCAGAAATGGAAGTAGACCAAGCAGATATTGAGAACACTACTGTACTTGATGTATACAAAGTGGCGGTAGAAAATCAGCCGGAAATGAAAAGTGCTGATTTAAGAGTGAAAAGTGCAGAAGTAGGTTTAGATGTTTCGAAGGGCGGACTGTTCCCCACGCTTTCTTTGAATGGCGGTTTTAGTACTAACTATTCAGATGCATTTCAGGAGGTAAGCTCTGTCAATGCTACGCCAACGGGTGGACTAAATCCAACCACCTTTGTAGATAGCAATGGAGGTGCAATTTTTGAGCAGGAGTTTGATGTCAATGTTG
>JABSPG010000307.1 GCA_013214445.1 Ekhidna sp.
CTGAATCAAAAAGAATTAGTCCAATAAGGACTAAAAAAATGACGATTGAAACTCCTCTATTCATAGATGGTCTTTTACATTCCCACTAAAATAAATGGTGCCCAGTAGTATGGGCGAGCGTATTCCTCCGAGTCTAATAGTGAAAGCTTCGCATTCCTGAGTGCAGTATTGTATCCGTGGTGTTCATTACTCAGATTGTAGGTGTAGAATTGTATCATCATCTGAGCGGTACTAGCGTCAGCCACTTGCCAAAGTGATACGATGATGTTGTTTGCACCCGCATACTGGAGCGCTCTACTAAGACCTACTATTCCTTCTCCTTTTGCTACTTTTCCAAGTCCCGTTTCGCAAGCAGAAAGGGTGACTAAGTCAGCATTAATATTAAGGTTGTAGATTTCTCCAGTGTATAAACTACCATCTTCATTGTTTCCAGGTTTGAGAAAAATTCTTGAAAGTGCAGGTTCCGATTCGTTGACCTGACCATGCGTGGCAAAGTGGAGGTATCTGTATTTTCCTAGATCTTCATTTTTGAAATACTTCTCACTTGCCTCAGATCCTCTTGCTACTTTGGTATCACAGTTATTACCCTTAAATAGATACTGAATTTCGTTGATCTCATGTGCTGATCCAGGCAAATCATTCATAGGAACCTCATTTTCTTCGAAGGTTATCGGAGCTATCAGTAGAATTTCTGGATTGATCCGTTCTTCATCACTTGCACGATCGTTGAATAATGTTGCTGAATAATCATATGAAATATGATAGTCTTTGATTAAAAAATCGGTGCTATTGTATGATTGATCATTGCTTTCTGATGATACTAAAGCTTCAAAAGGTATGGTTCCTAAGATACCATCGGGCAACACTATGAGTTCGTTTACGGACTTTGGTAAGTCGGGTATCAGCAAGTCGTGTAAAGCCTTTGCTGTTTTGTAATAGGCATTTTTGCTATTGTATTTTATAGCATTGCTGAGCCCAGATGAAAGCTTGGTAAAATCTTCTCCTTTTGGTTTGGTTACGGCTTTTATATTTTTTTTAGTGATCATGAAAATGTACAGGTTATCTTCTCCTGTGAAATAGGACAGCATTGCTGCATTATCCTGAAGATTTCTTTGTACACTTTCCACTGTTGCTATTGTTTGGTCATATTTCAGTTTGTAGTACTCTGGATAGCTAGCTTCAAGATCTGTGATAAAGGCTCTATAGGAATTCTGATAGGAGAATAGTAGATCTTTCATCTCCTGATTCCCTGTGTTTTCCTGTTGAGCTAGTTGTTGCTCTAAGAATGAGATCTCGTCCTTCAGCGAATCCTCCAGCTGTATTTGCTCAGCTGGTATACCGGCAAACTTCTTGGCTTTTGACTCTGTGATAGCTTCTAGTAGAACGGAAGATTTACTCCGTTCACAAAAATCAAAAGCAGTTTGAAGATGCTTTTTTCTATTAAAACTCTGCTCGCTTAGGATCAAGGATAACTGGATGCCACTTTCGTAGACTTCATTTGCAGTCTGTCCTAATCGTAACTTATCTTGTTCATTTAGCCTTTTTCTCCGGGTGTTGGTGATTAGATCATCGCAAGACTTGTAAGTGTTTATTGCTCCCAAGAGGTCTCTTACATTAAGTGATTTTTCGAAATGTAATGCTTCCAAAGCGATGGCTTTTGCCTGAAGAGTACGCAGAAGAATATCCCCATTATAGTAGTTCTCTAACGCAGGAAGTTCATAGACACTTATGTAAGATTGGCTTGGTAGATTGGCATAAATCGCTCTCTGATAAAACTCGACTGAAGTTTTAAATGCTGATTTTGCTTTGTGTATTTCTCCAATCAGATAGTACGTATTCGCCACATCTGGGTGTTTTTCACCAAACAAGCTGATATACATCTGAAGCGCTTCTTTCTGCCTGAGCAGTGCTTTTTCAAACTCTTTTTTCTGAAGAAAGACTCGGCCAATAATGGATTGGATATAAGCTTTGTTTGGGTGATCGCCTATGTATGTGGCATCATAAATAAGCTTAACTTCTTCTAGGATCTGCAGGGCTTCATCAAGCTCATTTTGCTCCATATTGGCGAAAGCAATGTTAAGGTTTGCCCTTAGCGTTCTTCTGTTGTTATTTCCAAGGTTCTCTTCATAGATTCCCTTGGCCCTGTTGAAATAGATCAAAGCTTGTAATGGGTCGTCTTGGAGGTAAACTCGGCCTAGATTGTTGTAAGTATTTGCTACTTCGATCGATTGAGAACCAAACAACTTCCTTCGTAGAGCAAAGGCTTGCTCATGATACTGAATGGCAAGTTGCTTGTTTTCATTGTTGGAATAGACCAAGCCAAGTGCATCAAGGCAATCAGCCTTGGCGCCACTCGCTTCGTTAGAAAAAACATTTTCAGCTTCCAGAAGTCGTTCGAGAGCATCGTCATTATGCCCTAGGTTTAGATGACTCAAACCCAAGTATGTCAATACTTGCGCTTTTCCAGTGGTATTACTGGGTGTTTCTTTTTCCAGAAAACTCAACGTATTCTCTGCCAGGTTCTTTGCATGAAATGGATCTCCCGCCTCTATCTGGCATTTTATCATGCTTACATGCGAGGTTACATATTTTGCATAATCTTCTTTGGCAAAATGATCATCTCCAATCATTTTGAATTCTCTGTAAGCCTCATCAAAATTTCCAAGAGCAAAAAGCGAATCTGCAGAGTTCACCCCTTGGCCTAAAGCGCTGAGAAAAGCTCCCCAGCAAATAAAAATGATGGCAAACCTTGAATTAAAACTTGTAGACATAACTAATACTCAATACTTCATCTCTAGTAAGTCCATCAGGATTGAAATCCCTGTCTGTCAGTTTTATGCCCTGAATAATTTTGATGCTGTGATTTACATCTAAATGATATCCAAAGCTTCCCAATACGGAAAGTGCAAGCCCGGTGGTATTGTCAAGCTTTCTTCTCTGGGTGCTACCGAAAGGAATTCCCTCGTCTCTGGTTATTCGGTAGATCGGAAGCGCACCCAAGGAGAAATTGAAATTTGTAAACCTCCAATTGCGCTCCACGCGTAGCATCACATCAATTCCCCTCAATAATTCTCTTCCAATGTTGTATTCTCGGACATACTCTTGGGATGGATAATCTGGGAATCCACTCCACAGAAACTGATTATTATTTCTAGTCAATGGAATCTGTATTCCAGTGGCAACTAACCATTTTGAATTGATCATCGATGCTCCGGCAACAATGTCATATGACCCGAGACTTGGTTGGTAATACATGTGAAGAGGAGAATCATTCCCTCCTGTGAATTCATTGTTTACTGTTTCGTTCCCGTCTCCCAATGGAATTTTAGCTCCGAGTGTACCGCTGTAACTCCATTTATTTGTTGTCTTTAGCTGGCGCGTAAAGCTTAGTGAAATATCGCCAAGGTTTCCTGCTTCACCAAGAGTCCCTTGTGCCCATTGATAGGGTAACTTTATCTGAAAAGAGTTGTAGTCATTAATTCCTAGGTTAAAGTCGATAGTAGCGGCGTAAATGATGGGTGTCAAAAGACTAGTTCCCCTGTAGTAATTGAATTCCATTGATCTCAGTTTGATAGCAATCCTTTTGCTATAATTCTGATCGGGTTTCATGGCTCCCATCGTGCAAAATCCTGCATCACTACACCCCTGACTGAGCGTATCTAAGGGAGTGGCTAGCAACGCTAATATGATAGTAGTATAGAGTAGTTTAAGTAGCGTCATCTATACAATATTAGTCAATTGACAATCATATTGTAAAAAAGGCTACTGCAATGTCTCAATGTCTACCATTTGTTACCTCAGGATAAAAAAAATCTACGCCGATTAAACCATCCTTTTGTTGAGCTGTCAAAGAAGCAAATCATTTGAAAACAAACACAAGAAATAACACAATTATGAAAAAGCTAATTTTTGTTTCGGCAGCTATACTTGGTATCCTATTTACTTCTTGCTCGGAAGATCAAGAAACTCCATCTACATTAGTAGAAACCCTTGACATTGATTCGGAGGCTACTTTCGATTCCAATTATGAGGATGTAGATCAAATAGCTGAAGCTAGTCTCAACACAGTTGACCAAAATGCTCGTGGCGATCGCGATGAAATCATTGCATGTGCTAATGTGACGCATGACAGAGAGAATAAGTCCATTGTAATTGATTATGGAGAAGGCTGTGTTGGTCCGGGTGGAAGGACAAGGGCTGGAATCATCCGTGTCTCATATAGTGATCACCGACTCGTGCCTGGAGCTTTTAGAACGACCACCTTTGAAGGGTTTAGCTTAGATGGAGTTTTGATGGAAGGTACCCGCACGGTAGAAAATATTTCAGAAAGCTTAGAGGACGATTTGACATTCAGCATTTCCCTTACTGGGGGTAGAATGACTTTTGAGGATGGAACTAGCTCAACTAGAGAGTCGCAGAGAACACGTACTTGGATACGGGCTTCTAATCCATTAGATGATCAAAGAATTGTAACAGGTTTTGCTAACGGAAATGAAAGAGATGGCACAGCTTACAGTGTAGAGATAACTAGTTCAATTGTATATAAAAGAGCTTGCTGGGCAAGTCGAGTGTTTATCCCTGTTTCAGGCGTGAAACAGTACACTTCAGGGGATGATGTTGCGGTTGTCGATTATGGCGATGGTACTTGTGACAATGAGGTTTCAATAAGTATAAATGGTGGAGAGCCGATTATAAAAGAAATTCAGCCGAGAGGAAGAAGACAGTAGTTAATCGTTAAACTTTTCAGGTAGGCAGCCCCATGATTCCAATAGGATGATTGGGGTTTTTTATTGGGCAGACGTGAAAGTATAGGAGATGATGTTTGCACCCATTCGTAAGGCTTGAATCCGGATTTCCTGAGGGTCGTTGTACACAGATTGATCTTCCCATCCATTCCCTAGATCAGATTCATAGGAGTAGAAGCAAACTAATCGATCTTCATATACAATTCCCCAACCTTTAGGAGCCTTGCCATCATGTTGATGGATTTTTGGTAGGCCCTGATCAAAATCAAATTTTTGATGATAGATAGGGTGGTCAAACGGGATTTCTACAAATTCAAGTTCAGGAAAAACTTTTTTCATTTCGATTTGTACAAATTGGTCTAGTCCATAGTTGTCATCAATATGGAGGAACCCTCCTGAGGTTAGATAGTTCCTTAAGTTTTCTGCTTGAGCTTCATTAAAAACAACATTTCCATGACCTGTCATATATACGTACGGGTAGAGGTAAAGGTCCGGGCTTCCAACTTCCACCACATCTTCCGATAGTGCTAAGTTTGTATTGATAGATTCATTGCAAAATTCAATCAGGTTAGGCAAGGCTGTTTTGTTGGCGTACCAGTCACCTCCACCATCGTATTTCAATTTCGCAATCTTCACAGGCTGTGAATTGACAAGAAGGGGGAGGAAAAGGAAAACTAAATATTTGGTCATGCCTGTAGTATACTGCGGATTAAGAAAATTTGTTCAAACATTAAAATGATTTATCTGCT
>JABSPG010000308.1 GCA_013214445.1 Ekhidna sp.
TTTTTTTAGGTACGATCAAAATGTTTCTGCAGGATTTATCTCTGGTCTAATGGAGCTCCCATCAAGTTTCACGCTACAGGCAGGAGGTCGGTATGAGTACACGACCATCAAGGCAAATTTTGAGGGCCAGCAAGATTTGGAGATTGGAGACTATGGCACATTTATACCCAGTGTAAATATGTCCAAGAAGCTGAAAAATAACATGACCTTGAAATTTGGGTATTCCAGAAGGATTGCCAGGCCAAGCCTCCAATTTTTGAATCCAAACATCAATGCTGCAAATCCCTTAAACATCTCCCAGGGTAATCCAGACCTGCTGCCGGAAAACACCGACCAGTTTGAATTGTCTTTGAGTCGATTCAAACGAACGACTTCCTTGAATATCTCTGCCTTTGTACGATCTACCAACGGTAGCATTCAGTCTGTACGGGAGACCATCGGACAGGATACGATTTACACCACTTTTCAAAACATTGGAGAGGCGGATGCTTATGGAATCAACGCCTTTGGAAGTTACAGAAAGGGTAAATTGACACTGAATGGGGGTATAGACGCCTTCTACACCGTCTTAACCAACAATGTAGATGACCCACTATTCAATGCTGAAAACAGCGGGTTTGTTTTTAATGGACGGATGTTTGGTAGCTATAAGTTAAATGATCGATGGGTGTTACAGATGTTTGGTTTCTATAGGAGTGAAAGAGTTCAGCTACAAGGTTTTACCAATCCTTTCTACATCTACAGCCTTAGTATCAACAGAAATTTCAAAAATGACAAAGGAAGTATTGGACTAGGTGCAAATAACTTCGCTACTCCTCGAAGTTTCTTAGATTCTGAGATTGTAACACCATTGGTCGTGCAGCAGAATACCCGAGAGCTGCAGTTGCTGAACTTTAGGGTGAACTTTAGCTACCGGATCGGGAAACTTTCCCAAAGACCTGCTAAACGTGTGAAAAAGGTTTCTAACGACGATTTGAAAGAGGGAGGTAGCAATGATGGCGATGGTCAGAATAGAGACTAGGAAAGATACAAGTGTGGACTGAGTCTTTTAGTTCAGATTTTTATCCTTTCGATGATTTTCAAACAATTCTACACCGGCTTTCAGGAAGCCAAACATACCTAATCCTAGAACGATTAGGCCGATGGATAAGTCGTGAATTCTGTTGTCTTGAAAGATGAAAAATCCCAGTAGGCCTGTCACCAGGGCGAATGTGATCATGAGGATAATGGTGAATATCATGATCTTACCTTTAATTGGATCTTCATAGACCTTTCTGGACCATTTATTTTGAGTTTTTGTGGTGTCCTGCAAAGACGAGAAACTGAGACCCAATCCCATAAACAGAAGCATCACATTAACGCTCTCAAAGTAGAGGTCCGGATGTTCCTTTATTTGCTCTAACCCATCTATATAGGGCTTAAATGCGTAGTAAAGCGCAATTGCCATCAATGGATATTGAAGATAACTTATAATATGAAAGAACCGCTTAAAAGTCATAGCTAGTTATTACTGCTTATACATAAAGCTAAAGTCTCAATCGATGATGAACAAATAGGGGTCCAGAGTTCCAGCTCTAATGAGGGTAATCTAGCTTATGCTACTTGAGTACGATCAAGGAATCACCTAATCTAGTTGTGATCCCCTGAATCTGACCTACCTTCCTAGTTTTCAGCCTTGTAGATCTTTAAATTTAGTAGTTAGAACCAAATCAACACTACTGGCTATTGTTACTATAGCTGTCTGCTCCTGAGCATGCCAATGAAGAACTATCGAGATCTGATCAAAGAATTATGTATAGATACTGAATTTTCAGATTTATACATCGATCACACAACCTATGGATTCTTCTATTTCCAGCCAGGACTCCAGCATAAGTCCAAGGGCGATAAGAGATTACATCAATTTCTCCAATTCGGAAAGTTAGGGGGTGCTTTTAGTCCCAATGATTACCTCGATTCAACCTCAGTCTCAGAGCTAAAGAAGCTATCGGATCCAAAATGGCTGCAAGCGAATGACACAAAAAGCTTTGAATTGAAATGGAAGGTAGCACATAGCTACTTCAAGAGCACATGCATTGCTCATTATGTCGAATCTGAAAATGTTGTAATTGTCGGATTGGATTCACTTGATAAAGTCCTCGACAATCCAGGAGAGAAATACTTTCAGTATATCGCTGATCATGCCTCAGAGGGAATCGTGGTTTATGAAAATGAACGGGTAGTTTATGCTTCGCCGACTTACCTCCAAATGATGGATGATAAGCTGGAAGATCTCATTGGAAAGGGGGCAGAATGGGCTTTTGGTATCATTCACCCCGAAGATCGACCAGGAGTTGAGAAGATATTTGAGAAGGTTTATGCAGAAAGGATACCAAAGCAACGGTATCGCTTCCGCGCTAGGAAGCAAAACGGAGAATACATCTGGAGGGAAGATCATACAACCTTTGAATTTAACGAAGAAGGAGGTATTCGAAGAGCTGTTGTCATTGCCAAGGAAATTTCCCATCAGGTTCAGCTGGAAAAGGAATTGGTTAAACAAGAAGAGATCTATCGAAACCTCTTTGATAATGTCTTAACAGGTCTGATAATCGCGGACAAAGACACGACCATGCTTCAGATGAATGACGCAGCATGTGACATTATTGGATCATCACGGGATTTATTGGTAGGAAGGAAAATTAACGATCCAGCCTGGGTACTTTTTGATGAAGATGGGAAAATTATCCCGATGGAAAGCACTCCTGTACCAACTGCAGCACGAACAGGTCAATCCGTACGTCCAATGAAATTTGGCTATGATAAACACGATGAACCTGAAAAAATAAAATGGGTAGAATTGTCTGCCTCTCCGTTGTTTGATGAAGAAGGTGAGGTAGATAAGATTGTCTGTACATTTCTAGATGTCACAGAGGAACAAGAAGCCGAAAATAGACTAAAAGCTGCCAATCAAGATTTGATACTCTTAAAGCGTATCATCGAAAGCGGGCAAGATGGTCTTCAGGTGGCAGATAGCGCTGGGAACTTGGTCTTTAGCAATCGCGTAGCTGCTGATCGATTTGGTATTAAAACAGAGAAAATAAAGGACTATAGAGTCATTGATTTCTCTGAATACTTAAAAACAGAATCGGATTGGGATTCCTATTTTGCTGAATTAAGAAAATCAGGCAGAATATTTCGGGAAGGAGTACATCGAGCCCGAAACGAAGCGGAAAGTTTCCCAGTAGAAACGGTGGTTAGCTACACATCGATAAATGGTAATGAGTACGCCATTGCCAGCACAAGAGACATTACGGAAAGGAAAAGGGCCGAGACAAAGCTTCAGATCGAAAAAGAACGCCTTGATAATATTGTCAGTGGTGTGAGATTGGCTACATGGGAGTGGGATGTTCCCAGTGATCGTTTTGAGCATAATGCACAATGGGCAGATATGTTGGGGTACACCCTTGAGGAAATTGCTACCTACAATCGCGAAAAACTGATGCGTGATACGCATCCCGAGGATGTTGCGAAAGTCAAAGAGGCGCTGGAGTCTCATTTGAGAGGTGAGGTGGATCGGTATGAGGTAGAGTTGAGGGTAAAGCATAAGGACGGTCACTGGATTTGGATTTGGACAATTGGTAGGGTTATATCAAAAGATGAGTCTGGAAACCCGCTACTACTTGCCGGAACCAACTTTGATATTACGGAGCGAAAGCGACAAGAAGAGGAACTGAGGTTATATGAATCGGTCATTAAGAATACGAAGGATGCAATTCTGGTAACCGATACGGAATCTTTAGAATCTCCAGGACCTAAAATTGTGTTTGTGAATCAGGCATTTTGCGACATGACTGGGTACTCACAGGAAGAGATCATTGGTCAAACGCCTCGCATCTTACAAGGTCCTAATTCTGATAGACAAGTACTAGGTCAGATACGATCATCGCTCGAAAAATGGGAATCTTGCGATTATGAATTGGTCAACTACAAGAAGACAGGGGAGCCCTTCTGGGTAAACATCTCAATCACGCCTGTTGCAGATGAAACGGGATGGTTTACCCATTGGATTGCGGTAGAACGAGACGTTTCAGAGCGCAAAATTCAGGAAGCCGAGCTGCTTGTTGCCAAAGAATCCGCCGAAAATTCTGCGATTGAACTTAACGAAGCACAAAAGATTGCACATCTGGCCAACTGGCACCTTGATCTTGCTACCAATGAGGTTACCTGGAGTGAAGAACTGTACAAGATGTATGGATTTGATCCCAATCAACCTCCTCCATTGTATCCAGAGCAACAGAAGTTTTTCACCAATGAGAGCTGGAATCTATTGGAACGGGAACTTTCCAAAACAGCTAAAGAAGGTATTCCCTATGAGCTTGAGTTAAATTTTCTTAGGCCAGATGATAGCAATGGATGGATGTGGATAAAAGGTAGTGCGATCAGGAATGAAGTAGGGGATATTATTGGATTTCGAGGCACGGCTCAGGATATCACTGAGCGCAAGACAAATGAGGAAAGACTTTCTAGTCAGTCTCAAATTCGTGAATTTCTGGTTCAGTTAGCATCTGATTTTATCAATGTGCCATTGTCTGCGGTTCCTTATGCCATCAACAATGCGCTGAGGAAGTTTGTGGAATTTTATGGAGCAGACAGGGCCTATGTATTTGATTACGATTTTGAGAATCAGCTAGCCAGGAATACCTATGAATGGTGTGGAGATGGGATTTCTCCTGAAATAGACAATCTTCAAAACGTACCTTTTGAGGCAATTCCGGGATGGTTGGAGAATCACGAACAGGGCCTGCCGCTGGAAATTGCCGATACCTCGGATGATTCACTCGATGACAGTCTTAAGGATATATTGTTGCCACAGGGTATTAAAAGTCTAATTACGTACCCTATGATGATGGGTGAACAGTGTATTGGATTGGTAGGGTTTGACTCAGTGATAAAAAAGAAAGCCTACTCTGACACTGAAAAAGACTTGCTTTTGATTTTCTCTAAAATGCTAGTGAATGTTTTTGAGCGAATTGATGCGGAGAATGCCTTGACCAAACAATCTCGCATTCGAGCGTTGCTAATTGAGCTCGCGTCCTCTTTTATCAACGCTCCACTATCTGAAGTGTCTGGCGCAATAGAAGAGGCATTAGGTAAAGTAGGTGAATTTTTCGGAGCGGATAGGGCTCACATTATTGAATACGATTGGGAGAATCAGGAAGCAAACAACACCTACGAATGGTGTGCTGAGGGAATATCTAAGGAGATTTCTAATACAAAGAATGTACCTCTTTCCTCAATCAAAAGTTGGGTTGAAAGGCATCAAAAGGGGGAAAAATGGTCAATTCAAGATACTTCGAAAATGCCCGAAAAAGATGATTTTAGAGAGATACTGAAAGAGCAAAATATAAAAAGTGTTATCAGTTTTCCGATGATTGTCTCAGGTGAGTGCTTCGGTTGTATTGGATTTGATTCGGTCAAGAATCATAAGGCGTACTCAAGGATGG
>JABSPG010000309.1 GCA_013214445.1 Ekhidna sp.
ACTATAAAATCTCTTCCTGGCAGCAATCATGATTAAAGCAGATTTAGAGTCATAGCTATTCACCTTCAGGTCTTCCGCATTCACTTCGTCTAAGTGATAGTAAAGATTCTGGATACATTCGGTTGCTACGTTGTAGAACTTCTTCTTGACTTTCCGATTCTCTTCAAGTTCTTCAAGTCTTTCTTCCAACGTTCCAATCATGGCAGTCACTAAGTCAAAGGTCAACTCACCTTTGAACATCAGGATAATGTTTTGATCGTAAATGTTTTTGTAACTCCTCAGATAATCCATATGAATGAAAGATAATATTCTTTGGGTTGGAAAAATAAAAACATATCATTAATTAAACCAAATGTTTAATCACTTAAAATTAAGAGTTGATTATCAGTTAATTAAGGATTGAATCATTTTCCAGCTCTTATAACTTTGTATGTAAAGCTATGCTGTTTGAAAGACTTACTAGGTTTAAATGTTTACGAAATCAGAAAATATCCATTTCTTTACTATTTTAGTAAGGTTAGTCTACTACAAATTGCAGCTAGTTAAATTGATTAGCACTTTGTAATGGGAAATGTGTATAAAAATGTGATATTTCCAATAAAGCTATTTTTACTGTAGTTTTGAGTGGTTCGCACATTGGATTTTTTTAATTCTTAGGCGTTCAGAGAGATTAGCAAATTTGAGTTTTAACCAACTTCACCTTAGAGTATGTTAAAGAAGGATTTATACTCCAATGTCTACATTTTGACGGCACTGGTTTTGATAGGGGCGGTCGCGTATTATGTCTTTGTTTTACAGAAAGAAATTGTTGATTCCTTTAATCAAGATCCTAGGGTTGTTCAGATTGCTGCTGACCAGAGCGCAATGGGACAGCAGATAGTTAAGGCAGCCATAGGTATGGGTTATGCCAAGAACGAAAAGCAATTTGACTATTTCCGAAAAGAATTACAGGGTGTTTATCCTCGTTGGGTCAAAGGTCACCAAGCCCTTCTCCAAGGCAACAGGGAGATGGGTATCTCACAGCCAAGCCAGACTGATGAGTTTATTGCCATTCAGGATGAATTGAAGTTTTTGTTTTTTGATCTTCAGAGCAATACTACAAATGCATTAGACGTGGGGTTTTCTTTGGACGAAAGCAATATTGGAAGAATTTCACTTCGTCGTTCAATAGAAGGACTTGTAAATGCGGTTAGAAAGTATGAAGCAGGAGCAGATAAATTGACAGCTTATTTCGTAGATAATGCTCAGAATAGGGGCTCGAGTATTGGGTTAGCAGAGTATGTTGGTTTCTCAATTTTTCTGGGAATTTTCCTAGTTCAGGGTTTCTTCATTTTTCGTCCTTTAGTTAAGCTAGCTAGCGAAAACTATTTATCTGCAAACAAGGCATTTGTAAAAGTTAAGAAATCCGAGCAGCAGTTGAAGATAAACTTCCAGAAGCAAAAGCTGATCAATAAGAAGCTGTATCTCTCTAGAAAAGAACTTGAATCGAAGAATTTGAAGCTAGAAGAATCAGAAACTAAACTATTGAAATCTTCTGAAGAGCAGATTAAGATCAATGAACGCTTGATTTCGGCTCAGGATGAGTTGAATCTCGCTTATAAGAAGCTTCAGGATTCGGAAGTGGAAGTACGAGAGCTTGCTGACAAACAGTTGCAGGATAACGAAAAACTCTTCCTCGCTGAGAAGAAACTCCAATCACTACTGGAAAACGAACAGAAGTCCAAAGATGAACTTTCGAAAGCATTGGATTCTTTGAAAGGAGCTCAGTCGCAGCTAGTTCATTCCGAAAAGATGGCGTCTCTTGGACAGCTTACAGCGGGTATTGCACATGAGATAAACAACCCAATTAATTTTATTTCCAGTGGTATGGTATCGCTCAAAATGTCTATTGAGGCTATGAGAGAAATAGCGGAGGAGTACACAAGAATAGATGATGGAGACGATGCAGAAGACGTGCTTGAATCAATAAAGGATTTAAAAGAAGAGCATGAATACGATGAAATAGTAGATGAGCTTGACGATCTTATTAATGACATAAACTATGGAGTAACAAGAACCATAGAAATTGTGAAGGGACTCAGAGTATTCTCCAGACTGGATGAAGAAGAGGCTAAAAATGCTAATGTTAATGAGAACATAGATGCTACTCTTACCCTGCTTAGAAACAAGACCAAAGGGAAGATTGAAATTACAAAGCATTATGATGATAGCATGCATGATATTGAATGCTACCCGGGACAGCTAAATCAGGTATTCATGAATATATTAAACAACGCTGTTCAAGCAATGCCAGAGGAGAAGAAAGATGCTGAAATCACTATTTATACTGAGGAGGCTGATAATGAAGTCTATGTGAGAATTAAGGATAATGGGGTCGGAATTCCGGAAGAATTAAAGAACAGGATTTGGGAACCTTTCTTCACTACCAAAGAGGTAGGTGTTGGAACAGGTTTAGGCATGTCAATAACCTACGGTATTATTGAAAAGCATGGAGGTAAAATAGAACTGGCCAGTGAAGTTGGAAAAGGAACTGAATTTGTAATAACACTACCGAAAAAGATCACTCCGAAGGAGAAAAAGGAAGAAGAAGTGGCAGAGAGCAATTAAGAGCAAAATTGACTAGATAAGCGAACACTAACTATTAACAATATTATTGAAGGCATAGATGGAAGAAATTCATGATCAGCAAGTAGAGAGACAAGTAAAGAAGAAAAAATATTCTTTACTTTATGTGGACGATGAGGCTACTAACCTTCGAGTCTTCAAAGCCAACTTCCGAAAGTTCTACAATGTTTTTACTTCAACGAATCCAATTGAAGCAATTGATATCCTGGATCAAGAGGATATTCAGATTATTGTTACTGATCAACGGATGCCTGAAATGACAGGAACACAATTCTTGGAAAAGATTCTTCCAAATCATCCTGATACTATCAAAATTATTTTGACAGGATTCACCGATATAGAAGCCATCAAGGACGGAATTAATAGATGTGGTATTTTTAAGTATATCACTAAGCCTTGGAATTTCGATGAAATGAAAGGGGTTTTGGAAAGGGGAATTGAAACGTATCAGCAGGCGGCAGAGAGTGAGGAACACATCAAAGAACTTGAGGACAGCAACGTAGAGTTGGAGGGAAGGGTGAAGGAAAGGACTGACGAGTTGAAGAAGATCAATAAGCGACTCATCGATAGTATTAGATATGCAGGTCTGCTTCAGCAATCAATGCTACCAAATGATCGCTATTTGGGACGTCAATTCCATGATCATTTCGTAATTTTCGAAACGAAATATCTCTTCAGTGAAGAGTTTGTATGGACTACAAGGCTAAATTTTAGATCTGAAGACTATACAGTGGTCGCTTTGATAGAATTTGACGGAAAAGGAATTGTGGGATCTCTCAAAACGCTAATTGCAGACTCAGTACTAAATTACCTAACACATGATCGTAAAATATTTCATTCAGGTGAGATAATTAACGAACTCAAGTACGAATTAGATGCGGCAGGATCTGACGAATTACAGTGTGATTTGAAGGTGTCTGTTGCTGTGTTTGATCACAATGCTAATACACTACAGTTTAGCGGTATTAACCAAGATATGATAGTCTTTAGTGGTCAAAAATCCAAATTGCTAAAAGGTGATGAGGGTGATCATTTTGACGACCCAATTGCAGATAAGATAGCAATAGAACCTAATGAGTCATATTATATGTATTCAAATGGGTACTATAATCAGGTAAATGAAGACGGAGTAAGTTTCACTTACGACAAGTTTGAGGAAATGTTGAAGAGTATTCAAGACAAGACAATGAGTGAGCAACGTGAGTTTTTGATGAGCAATTTGCAATCATGGAAGTCTGGATCCAGCTTAAATGATGATATATCGATCATCGGATTTAAACTGTAAGTAGTAAGAATGGCAGTCAAAGCAAGTAGTTTTAAAGGTTGGTGTGCGGAGAATATTAGTCCTCAGTCTTGGACAAGGATTTGCCTAAGGTGTACGGATATTATTAGATCCAAGGGGCTTACTCTTAAGGAAATGGAAGACTTAGAACCAGATGTAGAAATGGATGATGAGTTAGTTGGTGAGCTTAATTCTGCCCTGTCTGATTTGTATAATATGACATTTGACTCCTCATTAGTAGCCTAATAGGACATAATATCAAGTCACTAGAATTACTTGATTTCAAATCCTAGCACACATACATCATCAGTTTGACTTGTGTTCTTAGACCAATCTCTGAAAGCCTTTTCTACAGCTTTTTGTTGGTCTTCCATCGGAAGTTTAGAAGAGTCTTCTAATAGTTTGTGAAAGTTTTTGGACATGTATTTTTTATCAAACTCTCCGCCGAATTGATCCTGGAACCCGTCAGAGGATAAGAATATGCGATCCTTCACATCGAGCTGGATGACTTCTTTAGTAAGCTGAGCCTGAACTTCTCGTTCATCACCTTCAATACCTCCAACCATTTGCCTTGGAGTTTTATAAATTGTCAGCTGAGAATCTCCATGTTTCATAAGTCTCAATGGAATCCCAGCTCCAGCAAATTCCATTTTTAGAGTGTCTAGATCGATGACGCATATACCGATCTCCATCCCATCCCTATTTACTTCATCTGTCTCCCTTTGTAATTCGAATTTTATAACCTTATCGAGGCGTGATATTATCTTTTTGGGATCAATATAGTTTTGGTAGTATATGATGTTTGTTAATTGATTGCTACCCATGATGGACATGATTGCACCAGGGACTCCATGTCCAGTACAGTCACCACAAGCAATGATCATAAATTCATTATTTCCCCTTCTTACCTTCTCAAACCAATAGAAATCACCACCAATGATGTCCTTTGGCTTGTACATGACGAAGGAATCTGGAAATACACCGGTTAAAGTGGATGTAGGGGGCAGTGTTGATCGTTGAATTCTTTCAGCATAACTAATACTGTCTCTGATCTGAGAAGAAACAGACATTAGCTGGTTCTTTTGGATTTCAATCTGAGTTTTTTGATCAATTAGCTGTTTGTTTGTTTGTCTCTGTTCTTCAATCTGTCCAATTAAGCTTTGAGAGGTGCTTGCCATCTGCTTAGCCAGCTTACCGATTTCATCTTTGGAACCAGTTGGTAGTTCTACATCAAGGTTACCTTTACTAAGTTCTTCAGCAGCGTTGCTAAGCTTAATGATTGGTTTCACGAAGAAATTTGCTGCTACCAATGATAGAAGAATTGCCACGACGATAACAGGTACGACAGCCCAAAGTATTTGAGACCTAATCTGATTCAATGGTGCATAGGCTCTCTGCTTTGGCACGCTAAGTATGAGCACCCAGTCATTTCCGTTAAAAGTCAGATAGTTTGTTTCTCTTGTTACGAAGTACAATGCCTCTTGGGTTTCCAAAGAGTTCACTCCAGGTTCGTTCAATGGGGCGATGAGTTCATATTGATTGTACTTGCTTCTAAGAATATTGGATGGGT
>JABSPG010000031.1 GCA_013214445.1 Ekhidna sp.
CGATGGGTTGGAGTGTTAATTGCTCGAATCTCATCTCTTGATCATCTCCAAATTCGACAACTGTCGATTTTATCTTTCGAATGACATTGGAAACATCCGCATTGGTCTCTAGCTGAACATAAGCGAAATAATTGAACTGTCGCCAGTTACCGTTAAGACTTGCATAGGGCAATACCTCCTCAAGATTTTCGAAAGGAACTATGTAGTCCATCTGAAGATGACCATTTTCCGGAAGCGATTTAAAAACACCTACCACTTGATATTTCTTGTCGCTATTGATGGTGAGGACCTCTCCCATCGGGTCTTTGTCCTTAAAAACCTTACGTGCCGCAAAATCCGAAATAAGAACAGAATTGTTCGGAAGCTTAGAGTCGATACTCCCATTCAATAGCTTAATGTCCAGCATTTCATAAATGGACTGATCGGCTAGATAGACTTGATTCTCAGTGTAGGTAATATTTTCATAACTCACAGCTACTTTTTTGTCATAGGAGTATTCTGTCAATCGTGCAAATTCAACAATCTCTGGAATATCTTTTTTCAGTTTTGGTGGTATAGGTGCTGCTACCTTTACCCAACCCTCGCCGGTTTCCATATTCCCAACGACAATCCGGTGAAGTTGGGATTTGTTGCTATAATGAGTGTCATAACTAAGTTCATAGGCGACATGGAGATATGCCAATACACATGCTGAAATCCCGATTGAAAGTCCAAGAGTGTTTAAAAATAAGGTGCTCTTGTTGCTCAAGAGAGACCTTATAGAAGTCAGAAAAGTGTTTTGCAACATAGCTCAATTGATTTGTTTCTTTCTCAAGGGACAAACCGAATTTGAAAATGTTGCAAGCTGTAAAGATGGAATATCTTATTTCTGAGAGAACTTCTTCAATTGATATTGATAATGAGCAGGGTCATCATTCAGCTCAATGGCCAATTCTAGCGCTTTTTTCTCTAATTCTATGGCTTTCATTCTATTTCCCAACTTGAATTGTAAAGATGCGTAGGTATCTATCCAGGACGGTTCTGGCTGAATATCCACTGCTTGCTTTGCCCATGTAGAAGCTATCTCTAGCTGATTCTTGTTATCGACAAACAAATAGAATTTCCAAGCTAAGTCATTCAACTGTTCCGGATCATCTAATCCCGACATACCTACCAGGCTAATGGCGTTCTCGGCGTAAGAGATCCAATCCTCTGCGTATTCAGAATAATGAAGATTCATCATTGCCTGCAAAGTATCTGATCCAACGAAAGCAACATCCTTAATGGAATGAAGAAGGGATCTCATGCCAAAGTCATGCAGCTCCTCTGTCTCGAACACTTCCTGATATTGGGATAGGAATGTATCATACAGTTTAGCGTCCACTAGTTTTCTTCCTATTGTTTCATCAAATACCTCCTTGTGTTTCATCAAATATTGGAATTCACGACTGTAAATATCCCAATTGTATGAAGCGAAAATCTCCCAAGGAGTTTCCTTAAAAAGATCAGCCAAATCAACATTCTCCAGATATCTTTTTGCCTCTTTCTCCGCATCCAGGCATACAATCTCTAAGGTTGCGAAGTAGTCTAATAGAAAATCTGTAGATCGCTCCCCCGCATCATAAAGACTTTCCTTTTCACTCAGCAATCCCTTACCAGCCAATACATCTTCTCCTAGATTAAGAAATTCTGTAGCATCCATCGAACCACATCCCCTATGAACAATATTGCCATTCCCATCCAGGAAAAGAAAAGTTGGAAATACTGCTACTTTGAATTCCTCAGCCACTTCCAAACCGGGGTATGCTTCCATATCCATCTGCACATTGATAAACTTGCTATTGTAGAAGTTGGCAACCTCCAAGTCAGCGAATGTGTACTCGCTCATCTCCTGGCAAGGCTCACACCATTCTGTATACGTATTCAGAAAGATCAACTTTCCTTCTTTACGTGATTTCAGAATTAATTCACTCAATTCTGCACTTTCAAAACCTATTTGAGCAAAAAGCAGAGCAGGAAATAGACAGATAACTAAAATGAGCTTTTTCATGTGATTGCTTTGGTTCCTTTTCAACGACGAAGTAAGCGTTATAGCTCATTCCAATATTGTCAAAAAATAATAGGTGCCAAGATCTGAAATCTCTCCTGAATTTGAAAGATTTCTGTGGCCTTGAAAACAATTTTAGAAGCAATGTAATGTTCGAAAGCTTTATATCATTGTTCATATACGAACAATTAGAGAAAGATAAAAAATAATAAATATTTAATAATCAGATAATTACATTTATTGGCATACTCATTGGCATGTATAAAACACCAAAACCAAAATCGACATGCTGAAGAATTATTTGATCACAATCTTTCGCCAAATAAAAAACCATAAGATTTTTTCCTTCATCAACATCTTTGGTTTATCCTTAGGAATGGCTGCCTGCCTAGTCATTGCTCAATATGTCAATTTTCACACTTCCTT
Source organism: Ekhidna sp. (assembly GCA_013214445.1). Lineage (GTDB taxonomy): Bacteria > Bacteroidota > Bacteroidia > Cytophagales > Cyclobacteriaceae > Ekhidna. The sequence continues at coordinate 2,453 of JABSPG010000031.1, forward strand.
CGATTCATTTCATTCGAAGGCTGACAGAATCTACAGACTAGAATCCGATGCGTACAAAAACGGCAAGCTAGTATCTCAATCAGTTACAGCAGCATCTCTATTGGGTGAAACCGCTCGTGATCAATCTCCGTCCATCCTGGAGGTCGCACGATTCTATAATTTCAGCTACGCAAACTCATCTATCATATATACTGATGGCGATAATAAAACAAACTTTGAACAACAGCACGTTTACATAGCTGACCCTGGGGTTTTCAAGCTGTTCGATTTCGAATTTGAAGCAGGTAGCGCAGCGAAATTTGCTGAGCCTCAAAAAGCCATATTAACGCTTAGCGAGTCAAAGAAATTTTTTGATGATCCTGCAAAGGCCATAGGTAAGTCATTCACACTCAGCGGTAACAATGGCTCACACGATTATGAGTTGATCGGAGTATTAAAAGATATTCCATCCAATTCTCACATCCAGTTTGGCTTGCTTCTTTCCTATCCAGCATTAGACAACTACTCTGACAGTCGAGACAGCTGGGTTGTAAACAGCATGATCACGTATCTTCTACTAGAGAATCCCTCCAGACAGGAGCAGGCACTATCAGAAATTGTGCGACTTGATGAAGAAAATTCTAAAGCTGCATACGAAGCAAATGGGTTATTCTTTGATTACTTCCTGCGACCTATTAAAGATATTCACCTCAACACAACTAATTCTTGGGCTTTCTCTGAAGGAGTAGACAGTAAGACAGTCATGGTCTTGAGCCTAATTGCAGTGATCATTTTGGTCATTGCATGGATAAACTACATGAATCTTTCTTTGGTCAGAACCATGGAAAGACTTAAAGAGATGGGTGTCAGAAAATGCATGGGGTCTACCATGCAACAGATTACTCAGCTTTTTGTACTAGAAGCATTTGTGATGAATCTGATAGCGTTTGGATTTGCCATCTTGCTTACCCAAATAGGTGAAAAATACTTGATTGAAGTGACAGGACTGCCAGTATCGGCACTAATGGACCTGAAGGTTTTATCGCTCTTATTAGGACTAATTGCGATTGGCACACTACTTATCGGACTATACCCCTATATCCTGCTAAAGACGATGAATATTGTCAATATCTTGGTGGGAAATAGAGGTAAAGTAGGTGGTGTCAAAATGAGAAAAACCATGGTACTTGTGCAGTTCATGATCACTTTCATCTTGATAGCCGGCACTGTGACGGTTTATAATCAAATCAACTATATGCGAGAAGCTGATTTGGGAATTGATATTGAGAATATTTTGGTACTAAAGTCTCCTCCGGGTGACATTAGCCAAAAAGATCGCGAAGATGTCAAGCGATTTAGCACCTTAAAGACTGAGTTACTGAAGCATACTGGAATCAGGGCAATAACAAATGCAGGGGAAATTCCTGGAGAACCCGTTGGATGGGCTACTAAAATCTACCTTAAAAATGATTCGAAAGAAAACTCAGTACAAACTGGATTAGTCTCAATGGACCTAGACTTTCCAAAGTTTTTTGGTATCGATCTGGTTGCAGGCCGTGAACTTCAACGAGGAGATAGTCCCTGGAGTAAGGGAGATGTTGTGATCAATGAAAAACTAGCTGAAAGACTGGGATTTGATAACCCTGAAGATGCCGTCGGTGCAGAACTTTCTGGTTTCTACGCCCCTTTGACTGTAAGAGGTGTATTAGAAAATCATCACCAAACCTCCTTACACAATGATTATTCTCCTTTAGCCTATATCTTAAGTTCTTGGACAGAGTTTTACTTTGTCAAGTTGCAATTGGATGCATCATCCAATACGGATCGTTCAACTCAGCTTACCAACTTGGTACAAACTGTAAAAGCTGAATGGGATGGCATTTTTACCGATTATCAACTGGATTACTTTTTCCTAGACCATGCATTTGATGCGCAGTATCAGGAAGATATACGGTTTGGGAAAATCTTCTCAAGTTTTTCTGGGATAGCAATCTTGATAGCCTGCCTAGGATTATTTGGTCTGACTTCTTTTAGTATTCAGCAGAGAACAAAGGAGATCGGCATACGGAAAGTCTTGGGTGCAAGTGCCAAAAACTTGATGATGCTTCTATCAAAAGAATACATGGTTTTAGTGATTGCGGCTTGTCTTTTGAGTTTGCCAGTTGCTTACTTTATCATGCAAAACTGGTTGGAAGATTATACATTTAGGATAAATATTGGCTGGTGGTTTGTGGTGATACCAGTCCTATTTGTTGTAGGGCTTGCACTATTGAGCATCAGTAGCAAGGTTATTTCGACGGTGAAGTCCGCTCCCGTTGACTCACTAAGAACTGAGTAACTGCATGCTAAAAAACTACTTTATAATAGCTGTAAGAAGTCTGAAGGCCAGTCTAAGCTACAATTTGATCAATATTATTGGTCTTAGCTTAGGCCTTGCTTGTGCTCTGACTGTATTTACAATAATTGATTTTGAGTATTCTTTCGACAACTTCCATCGTAAATCTGAAGACACCTACCGAGTTACGCGAAAATTCAATGGAGACTATCCAGATTATGATGGAGTCGTCCCCTACCCACTGGGCCAAATGTTGCGAAATGAGGTCTCGGGAATAAAAGAACTTGTAGAATTTCACGGACCATCGGATGGAGAAATTTCCTTTACCGACTCAAATGGTCAATTTGCGATTTATGAAGAAGAAGACATTTTATGGACCACTTCTGAGTTTTTTGATGTTTTAGATTTCAAATTGATCTCGGGTAATAAAGAAGATCTTGAAAACCCATTCAATGTATTCCTTACTCAGGGATTAGCACAAAAATACTTTCTAGGTGAAGAACCCGTAGGGAAAGTTATTAACATGGGCAATGATGTCAATCTAACGGTCGTCGGTATCGTGGAAGACAGCCCTCAAAACACCAACTTACCTTTCAAAATGCTTCTTTCGCTTGCCACGCTGAAAGAAACGGAAAAACAGATATGGAAAAACTGGAACATGACATGGGGATATTCTGCTTATGTTATTCCGGAAGACGGAGCATCAATTAAAGAACTTGAAAAGCAGATTGATCAAGTCTATGATTCTTATGTCGAAGCAGAAGAAGGAGTCAAATCCAGTTTCATTCTGCAGCCTTTGATTGACATACATACTGATGAAAAATATGGGGATGGTAACCACTATGTCACTCCTTCCCTTCTGATTTATGCTTTCATTTTCTTAGCATCTCTCATTTTAGGCACCTCTTGTCTCAATTTCATCAACATAAATACCTCTATAGCTGTAAAAAGGTCAAAAGAGATTGGAATAAGAAAGACACTTGGTGGTCGCAGAGGTCAGCTATTTGTGCAGTTCCTTTTCGAAACGTTCATGATCGTATGTTTTTCGATGATTCTGGCATTTTCAATTGGACAAATGCTCATCGATGGATTCAATAGTTCAATCACCATTGTCAATTACGATCTGACTTATGGACTCAACGTAATCTATTTTGCCATAATCGCTGTTGTTTTTGTTACTATTCTAGCGGGTGCATACCCTGCCTTGATTCTATCAGGTTTTAAGCCTGTTGATGCAATCAAAAACAGCATTACGCTCAAAAAAGGATCAGGCAGTTTTAATCTGCGCAGAGCGCTAATAATTACTCAGTTTTCTTTTACTTCCATATTAATCATCTGCACGTTGATCGTTGCTGCACAAGTTGATCATCTAAAAAATAGAGATGCAGGATTTACTTCCAAAGGAGTATTCCTGTTAGATCTTCCTAGCGTATCCTATGAAAAGAAAGAAACATTTTTAGATATCCTGAAAAATCAAAAGTATGTATCGGAGGCTTCTTTGGCTTTCAGTGCCCCTCTTTCTGGATATGGCTGGAACAACACATTTGAGATACCAGGGCAAAAAACGAAAGAGAACCAGTCCTCCAGCCTAAAGTTCGTGGATGCAGGGTACTTGGATTTCTACGGCATAGAACTATTGGCAGGTAAAAACCTGATCGAAGCAAAAGGAACAGACTCCTTAAAGAATGTGCTTATCAACAAACATATGGTTGGCTTTGTGGGCTGGAAATCCCCAGAAGATGCCATAGGAAAGACCATACATGTGAACAGGGATAAAATGAAAGTAGTAGGTGTCATCAGTGACTTTAACGTTTATGCACAAGCTGAAATTAGACCTGTCATGTTGTATCACAGACCTGATATGATGAATCAGATATCCTTCCGCTTTAACGCAGAGGACCCCAGTCAATATTTTATGGCGGTGCAACAAGAATTCCAAAAATTCTTTCCAAATGCGTTGTTTTCTTTCAGATCACTTCAAGATGATATCAATGAAGGTTTTGCTGTGGAAGAACTCTTTGCTAGAGTTGTTCAGTTCGTCTCTCTTTTATCCATTATTCTTAGCTGCATGGGTCTATATGGTTTGGTATCATTTATGGTAAATAAGCATGCAAAGACCATCGGTATTAGAAAAGTGTTTGGAGCTTCTGTAGCAAGCATATTATCGATTTTCACTAAGGAATACCTCCGATTAATAATCATCGCCTTTTTGATTGCCGCTCCTGTTTCCTATTTTCTGGTAGATATCTGGATGCAGGAATTTACCTACAGAATTACTATTGGGTCACTTTTTTTTATAATTGGCTTTTTTATTACGATATTGATCACACTTCTTACTGTAGGATATAGATCATGGAAGGCTGCAAAAGCTAATCCGATCCAATCGTTAAGGTATGAATAATGAGTACGCCCAATCACCTACTCTACTATGAAAGCCCTACCATTTTGGTAGGGTTTTTTATTGGTTCCAAGGATCGTTTTGTATTTTCGGCTTACAATTTCAAAAATGCCAATGGCTAAGAGGAACATATTTGGACAGTCTATATGGCTAAAGCGAAAAATCTTTCAGTACGTGGGTAGAATGGTCCGGTGGTACTTGCTCGATCCTAATAAAGTGCTTATTTATGGAAGCGAAAAACTGACTAGCATTCCAGCACAAAACGTACTTTTTGTTTCCAATCATCAGACCATTTTCACAGATGTGATCACCATGTTTCACGCCATGTTTGCCAGCCTGAATGGCCAGATTGATTCCATTGATGACAGTAGTTACCTAAAGAATCCCAAAGTAAATGTCTACTACGTAGCAGCTAGGGAAACCATGGAAAAAGGCTTTTTACCAAAAGTACTAGCCCTAGCCGGCGCTGTAACTGTGGATCGTACCTGGAGAAAAGGGGAAGAAATGATTCAACGTGAAGTGAATCCGAATGATACTAAATCCATAGGCATGGCCATAAAGGATGGTTGGGTGGTGACCTTCCCACAAGGGACTACTCGCAAAGGAGCGCCTGTGAGAAAAGGTACTGCTCACATGATCAAACAGCACCAACCTATAGTGATTCCCGTACGAGTGGATGGTTTTCGAACCGCTTTCGACAAGACAGGTCTAAAGCGCCTACAAAAAGGCGTAGCACTTTCTCTCTCCTTTGGGGAGCCTTTACAGATCGATTATGAGAATGATCCTATTGATTCTATTGTCCAAAAAATCGCCATTGGTATCGGAGAAGATCACCCTCTTGATAATTAGCCTTTTAGAATCCGAGACGTATCTTTGCGGCCTCTATGAAAAAAGTCGCTTTTTATACGCTTGGGTGTAAACTCAATTATTCTGAGACCTCTTCCATTTCTCGAATGTTTGAGGACAAAGGGTATCGAAAAGTAGACTTTACAGACCAACCTGACATCTTCATTATAAATACTTGTTCCGTCACAGAAAATGCTGACAAGAAGTGTAAAAAGATTGTAAAAGAGGCCAAAAAAATCTCGCCAGAGGGGTTCGTCACTATTATCGGCTGCTATGCGCAATTGAAACCAAAAGAAATCTCTGAAATACCGGGTGTAAATGCCGTTCTAGGTGCTGCTGAAAAATTCCGACTTTTTGACTACTTGGATGATTTCACTCAAGATGGAGTGTATGCCTCAGAGATCAGTGATGCAAAAACTTATAACGCTTCGTATTCCATTGCAGATCGTACTCGTACCTTCCTCAAGGTACAAGATGGGTGCAACTATGGATGTGCATTTTGCACCATCCCCTTGGCAAGAGGTAAAAGTAGGAGCGACACCATTGAAAACATCATCAATCAAGCAAAAGAAATTGCTAAGACCGAAGTAAAGGAGGTGGTCCTAACAGGTGTAAATATTGGCGATTTCGGCATTCAAGAGGGAAAAAGAAAAGAGAAGTTCATTGACCTTGTCAAAGCCCTTGATGAAGTAGAAGGTATCGATCGATTTAGAATCTCCTCTATAGAACCAAACCTTCTCTCCAATGAGGTCATTGAATTTGTAGCGAAATCAAGAAGATTCGTTCCACACTTTCATATACCGCTACAGTCTGGTTCAGATACTATTTTGAAAAAAATGAATCGGAGATATTTGACTGATCTGTATAAAAGTAGAGTGAGCACTATTAAATCATTGATGCCAGATTGCTGCATTGGAGTGGATGTAATAGTGGGATTCCCAGGTGAAACCGAGGAGGAATTTCTCACTACCTATAACTTCCTGAATGAACTTGAAATCTCTTACCTACATGTATTTACTTACTCGGAGAGAGCCAATACTAAGGCTGTGGACATGGATGGTGCGGTACCACAGAGCGAACGAAACAAGAGATCTAAAATGCTTCGAGGACTTTCAGAAAAGAAAAAACGCTACTTCTACGAGCAGCAGCTTGGTAAAAACTTTAACGTACTTTTCGAAGAGGATATTCAAGATGGAATCATGAATGGTTTTACTGAAAACTATGTGAGAGTAGCAGCTAAATACGATCCAGTCCTTGTCAATGAAGTGAAACCCGTGGTTTTAAAGGAAATCAACGAAAATGGCCAGGTAGAAGTAGAAGAGGCTGAAGAGGTACTATCACACTGAAACAAGCTTTAAACTTTTGGTCTTTACAGTTCTTTAGTATTCGCTGGTGTTTACTTTTATGCAATAATTCACTTACCGGAATCGTGATGATAATTAAATCCGATCGTATTTCGGGAAATAACCAAGCAGGACATCTAAATATCAAAACATTCAAAGTAGAAACCTGACCTGAAGCATGGATAGGCGAGAATGTTAAGATAGGGATTTGTCATCCTTGTATCAAAGGTGTTCTCAAAAAATAATACAAATGAAAATCATCTGCATAGGGAGAAACTACGCTGACCATATTGCGGAATTGGGGAATGAACGCCCTGAACATCCGATTATTTTCATGAAGCCTGACACTTCTCTTCTAAAAAATAATGAACCCTTCTATCATCCGGATTTTTCAAATGATATTCATCACGAGGTAGAACTGCTAGTAAAAATCAAAAAAGAAGGAAAATCCATCCAGCAAGCATTTGCTCATCAATACTATGATGAGATCGGACTAGGAATTGATTTTACTGCCAGAGATTGGCAAACCAAAGTCAAAGAAAAAGGCCACCCATGGGAAATTGCCAAAGCATTCAATGGGTCAGCTCCTATTTCAAATTTTATCCCCAAAGGAGAAAGAGATATGACCAATATCAATTTCCGTTTGAATATCAACGGGAATGAAGTTCAGCAAGGAAATACGAGTCATATGCTATGGCCCGTTGATGAGATTATCTCTTACGTTTCGCAATTCATTTTGCTAAAGACCGGAGATATCATTTTTACAGGCACTCCAAAAGGAGTAGGACCGGTAAAAATTGGTGATCGACTGGTTGGATATCTGGAAGATCAACCCATGTTTGATTTTGAAGTAAAGTAGTCCGTGCGTTTTCTTAGTATGCTATTTTTATTGGGTTGCCTAGACCTCCTTGCTCAAGAAATTGAGAAAGCAGATTATCAATTTCCGATTAATCCAGGGCAACAAAACTATCTGGCAGGTACAGTAGGTGAAATAAGAAGTTCTCATTTTCACACAGGTATTGATGTTAAAACAGGAGGACGAACCGGACTTCCAATCTATGCAGTGGCAGACGGTGATATTTCACGTGTGAAGATTTCTGCATACGGCTATGGAGCTGCCCTGTATATGAAGCACCCAAACGGCACCTACTCTGTCTATGCACACCTCGAGGATTTCGACCCGAAAATTGCAAATTGGGCGCTAAGGCAACAATATAGAAAAGAGTCCTTTGAAGTAGATCTATTCCCTGAAAGTGGTCAATTCACTTTCAAAAAAGGTGAAATAATTGGCTACTCGGGAAATTCTGGATCATCAAGTGGGCCACACCTGCATTTTGAAATAAGAGATGCAAAACATCAGCCTATCGATGTGCTTACCCTTGGCTTTGATGAAATCAAGGACAACCTTGCTCCTGTGGTCAGGAAAATCGCTTTTATCTCACTAGAGGAAGATGCTAGGATAAACGGGTTCTTTGGTAGATATGAATTCAATTTGGAAAAGCGAGGCATCTATTTTGAAAACACGCAACCTATTCATCTTGAAGGTAAAATAGGCGTGGAAATATACTCTTATGATGCGATGAACGGGATTCCAAACAAAAATGGAATTGTAAAGACGACACTGCGAATAGATGGAGACACAATATTTTCTGAATTCAAAGAAAAATTCAATTTTGGAAAACAAAGAAACGCATTGGTTCATTACAACTACCCGGCGTTCAAGAGAGGAAGTAGACGATTCAATAAGCTCTATCTAGCGGATGGAAATGAACAAACCATATATAGCCGAATAAACAAAGGCTATCACTTTTCAGGTCAAGAACAGATTGTGATTGAAACAGAGGATAGCTATGGAAACTCATCAAAAACTCGCATTTCACTGTCCAAAAGCCAGGTTACAAAAAAACCAGACCTGTATCGATTCCAGAAGAACGATAATTTCCTTCATTTCAAATCCAGCCAGCAAGGCTCAGTGATGCAAGATAAATGGTCGGTTTTGGAGCCATACTTCCAAGATGATACTGAAGGATATTATGTTTGGGACCTTCGAAAAGGAATCCCTGAAAGCCTCTTTGTAGATGGTAAAACTGTCCCCACAAACTTAGTAGGCATGATCCCTTCCAATCAAAAGATTAGCTATGTTCAAAGCGAATTCTCCTTGAACTTAAAATCCAGATCCTTATTTGACACCCTATATCTAGGATTCAAAAAAGAACTGGATTCGGCTAGGGATATTGAACTATTTCGATTTCAAAACGCCACCCAACCCATCAGATCAAACATCAAAGTCACGCTTAAGCCAAATAAGTCTTACAATCAAGAGCGGGCAAAGGTCTTTAGTGTATTTGGAAAAAGGTACAATTATATGGGAGGAGAATGGAGTGGAGATGAAATAACATTCTCCACAAGAGACCTAGTGAGCTATACCATTCTCGAAGACAGCATACCACCAACCATTGAGCTGAAAGCAGCAACGGAAGATATCTTAAGATTTAGAATCGATGATAAACTATCTGGTATAAAAAGCTATAGAGCATCTCTCAATGGTGAGTATGTTTTAATGAAATATGAGCCAAAGAGGAAGCTCATCTGGTCAGAAAAACTGAACGAAAACATTCCATTTAAAGGTCGGTTTACTTTGGAAGTAATAGATAACTGTAATAACGAAACCATTTACACTAAAACGTTATGATCACACTAAAACCTGGAGATAACGCTCCAAACTTCGAAAGCAAAGACCAAGATGGAAACTCAGTCAAACTAGCCGATTATCAAGGAAAAAAGCTAGTACTCTATTTTTACCCTAAGGACAATACTCCTGGTTGCACCGCAGAGTCCTGCAATTTGAGAGATAACTATGAAGCCCTTCAGGCTCAGGGTTATGAAGTGCTAGGAGTAAGTAGTGATGGAGAAAAATCACACAAAAAATTTATTGACAAGTATGAACTTCCATTTAAGCTACTAGCAGATGAGGATAAATCTGTTCATGAAGCCTTTGGAACATGGGATTTGAAGAAGTTCATGGGCAAGGAATATATGGGTACCCTGCGATCTACGTTTCTTATTGATGAAGAAGGTAAAATAGAGGAGGTGATTGAAAAAGTAAAAACCAAAGATCATACAGCCCAGATTCTAAAGTAAGTTCCCCTAGTCTTCAGGCTCGGGCTCGAGGAAATCAATTTCGGCACGAAAAGGGAAGTTCATCAAATAATGGTGAGCTTCCTCTATTGTCATTTTATCGTGAATGATTTTATACAGTGTTTCAGTAATCGGACACCTAACACGGTAAGACTCTGACAGCTCATTTATGATATTTATGGTTTTGACTCCCTCAGCTACCTCATCCAACGATTCAATAATCTCCGACAAATTCTCTCCCTTTGCTAGTCGATAGCCAACGGTGAAATTTCGAGATAAATTTGAAGTACAAGTAGCTATCAAGTCACCTACTCCGGCCAAACCTAGGAATGCCTGAGCATTACCTCCAAGAGCCTGACCAATATATACCATTTCTACGAGTCCTCTGCTTATGAACAGAGACTTAGCGTTCTCGCCTAAATCCATTCCTGCAATGGTTCCAGCACCCACTGCAATGATGTTCTTAAGAACGCCGCATAGTTCGATCCCAATCAAATCCCTGCTTCCATAAATCATGAAACGGTCATTTTTCAGGAGCTTCTGACCGATGCTAACCACCTCATCATAATGTGATGCAACAACTGTAGCGGCCGGCTTTCTTTGATCCAGCTCCCTTGCTAGGTTGGGGCCTGCCAAACAACCCACACGTAGAACTGAAGTTTCCTCCTTTATTACCTCCGAAATGGTTTTGACGTGTTCTCGGGTAAGCGGATTATTCCTAGTGATTTTATATTTTTCTGGAACATGTAAATCAAACCCCTTGGTACCATGTATCAACACATGATATGGTTTTAAATGAGGTGCTAATTTGATGACCAAGTCTCTGAAGTTAGCGGAGGGAACCATTGGAAAAATCACCTCACAACGTTTCGGCACCTCTTCCAATTCATTGATTACTTCCACATTATCATGAAGCTTTTGCTTGGCGCTAACCCGCTCCTTCTCAATTTTCTTAGCCTTCTTCGGGTCTCTCACATAGAGAATAACATCTGAATCGTTTTCTGCAAGGATATTAGCAATGGCAGTGCCAAAGCTGCCTGCACCAATCACTCCTACAACGTCTCTAGATGTGTTTTTCGAGCCCATAGCCATTCATTCTGTTGTGATAATAATACAAGGTATTTGTATCCTGCACTATAATCTTATCTCCTCTCCTAATCAAAGGTCGCTGATCATGATACAAACCAACATTTCGTAACCCATGTTCAATTGCATCATACGATTTCTTTTTCATGTGATCTGACATATCAACTTGTCCCTTTGAATGAAGTTTGTTTAACCTGGTTCTCAATTTTCGGAATTTCGATCTAAACTCCTCATAATCAAGGATCAGATCTTCGTCAGGTAATCGCAATACACTATACAAATCCAACTTTGGATGCTTCCTCTCCAACATTTTGAAAGCAACATATGCCACAAGGTGACTTGCAAACACTCGATTGTATTTGTGATACTCCTCGATAATTCGTTTCGCAAGCACTCTGACATACTCCTTTTCCCTTTGGGCATCAAATGTGATCTTTTGATCGCGAAGAAAATAGTCTCTGGCATTGATTGGGTTACCATTTTTATCAAAGGAGCTACCTTCATCATCTACATAGTTCCCCAGAATATCCATACCACGCCCCACATTTACAGATATATCAGAACCTTTAGTAAAGAATTTGAACATAAAAGTTCCCAACTTATATGAGGTTGAAAACTCGTCGGCCTCCACATAATACCTTTCCCTGCCAGTTCTCTTCAAGTGCTCCCGAATAAGTGATGGAGCTTCCAAAGTAAAATGATAGTTTATCACAACAGGTACAATGAATACCTTTCTGACCTCTTCTCCTTCTTTTGCATTTAGATACAATTCACGCTGAGCTTCTATTGCAGTGCCAAGCAAGCCCATTCGAAGGTTCGTCTCCAACTGACCTGATCTCGACCTTGTTCCTCCTGGGAAAAATAAAGAGTGACAACCTTTCTTTATCGCATTCCTTGAATAGGTTTTTAGCGTTTCTAAATAGATTGGATTCTTCTTCCTGCGATCTACTTTATAAGCTCCCAGGCTGTTCATGAAATAAGCCAGGATTTTGATATTGAAGAGATTCAATCCAGCCCCATAAATAAATGGTGGCAAGCCTAAAAATTGAATGGCCCAACCGATAAGAATTGAATCTAAGTTGCTAAAGTGGGTAGGAACCATAACCACCGTGCCTTTTTTTGCCAACGAGCGAATATGTTCGGTCTCCCCAATAACATGAATCTTATCATCCAGATCCAGCCTGCGACTAAATAGAGATAATAACCCCTCTACTCTTGCAGCGTTCAACAACCTTGCAAATCCAAAAGTGACAAATCGTTGAGCAAACTGATAAGCTGAATTCTTGAAGTTGCCTGCTATCTCCTGTGTATATCTCCGTATTATTTCCTCAAGAAGGTGTTTTTCCTGCTCTTTTGCTACTTTCTTATCTTCACCATTTATGTCTAAAAGCCTTGATTGAATACTTTTCCAGTAGACTTTCTCGTCAGGCGGATCTACCCTCCAGGGATTAGCTTTCATCCGCAGTTTTTCTCGATGGATGGTGGTTTCTATATCTTCCCGAAGTGAGGCTTTTTTGTTTCCAAGCAGGTGATTGTAGGTATCGGAAGTCACTTCATCAATAAATTCCTTACGATTCTTGGACAGCTTTACGATGGGCCATTCATTCTTGTTCGGAATAATCTCTGAGTAGCTAATTTTCTTTTTCCGCATGTACCTTTTTAGAAAAGTGGCGGAAAGATACTGCTATTCATGGGAATTGAAGTTTGAGAAATCAAGAATAGAAATTTGGTCGTAAAATGGTGATTGAAAACGAAAACACCGCTCATGAACATAAGTTATCTACCATTAAGATAAGTATACTTGCATACCCATGGCCCTAAAGCTAAAAGACATACAAACTCCGGTAATTAAGGAGATGGAAGAATTTGAAAAAAAATTCCGTCAGTCCATGAAAAGCAAGGTCATGCTGCTTGATAAAATAACAGGGTACATCGTGAGAAGAAAAGGGAAGCAGATGCGACCTTTATTTGTCTTTCTAAGTGCGGGTGCGACGGGCAATATA
>JABSPG010000310.1:0-3137 GCA_013214445.1 Ekhidna sp.
CATCGAAAGAAGTAAGAAGTAAAACTCAGTAGCATGTTTTTCTCTACCAAAAACAAGTAGAAGTAGCGAAGAACATACCAACAATCCGGAAAAGGGACGGAAGTCCTCTGATATGAAAATGCTACCCAACATCACCTCACCAGAAAGGGTACCTCCTTGATATGCAACAAAACCCCCGATCATCACCAAAGCAAAAGTCAACCTTAAAAGGATAGCCTTTGAACTAAATAGACCTACAATCAATACCAGAACAGCTCCTAGCATTAGCGTTGATTCTAACCAGACTGCTTGGAGGTCGTTTAAGATCTGGTTCAACTGGTCATTTAAACTCATGGCTGATATTGCTTGAGCTGATCAATAAAGAAGAGTACGGTTTCGTTACTGTAATCTAGAATTAGTCGAGGGTACACTCCAAGAAGCACTACTAAGATGGAAAGTGGTATCAGCATTAGCTTCTCCCTTGGGGTCAAATCGAACATGGAAGCCTCCCAGACCGTCTCTCTCACGAAGTACTTGCCAAAGAACATGCGTTGAATCGTCCAGAGAAAATACGCAGCTGATATTGCAATACCGATCGTTGCAGTTATTCCAATGCCCAAAGAAAGGTTAGAGCTCTCGAAAGCTCCCATTAGCACCATCACCTCTCCAACAAAACCTGACAAACCAGGAAGCCCTAAACCAGCAAAGAAGAAGACGGCCATAAAAAAGGTGTAAACCGGCATCTTAGCAGCTAATCCACTAAAATTCTCCATTTTCCTATTCCCTGTTCGATCATATATCACACCTACTATAAGGAAGAGTGCAGGTGAAATCAATCCATGTGAGATTAGGTGAAAAATAGACCCTGAAAAACCAGCAACAGTCAAAGAAGCCAAGCCTACCAAAACAAAACCCATGTGCGAGACGGATGAGTAAGCAACCATCCGTTTTAGATCGCGCTGAGCTAGCGCATTCAGTCCTCCATAAATGATTGAAAGCACCCCGAAGAGCGCTATGGGTTCGGAAAACTCCACTGCGATATCAGGAAAAATACCATAAGCTATTCGAAACAAACCATAAGCCCCCACCTTCAGAAGTAATCCTGCCAGCACCACAGATATGGGAGTCGGAGCTTCCACATGAGCGTCAGGAAGCCATGTATGAACGGGAACAACCGGTAGTTTAATTCCAAAACCGATAATTAAGAAAATGAAAGCAAGAACTCTAGCGGAGTACCCCATTATTTCCACAGGTCCTGATGGATCAAGCACACTTCCTGACCGATAACTCGAATCCAGCATTTGAACCAAACTGAAGCTATTGTCTCCCATATCTAGAACACTCAGATATAGACCGATCATTACAATCAGGATAAACAGCGACCCCAGCAATGTGTAGAGGAAGAACTTTATCGAGGCATATGATCTACGCTTACCTCCCCAAATACCAATGAGAAAAAACATTGGGAGGAGCATGAACTCAAAGCAGAGATAGAATAGAAAGAAATCAAGCGAAATAAAACATCCAATAATGCTGCTGCTTAGGATTAGATACAAAATGAAATACCCTTTCACTTTTTCTCGAATATTCCATGAGGAAATAACCCCAATCAGTAGAATAAGCGATGACAGCATCACCAATGGTAGACTAATACCATCTACTCCAATGAAGTATTGAATTTTAATGGCTCCAATGGAACCTAGCGATACCGTGATCCAGTCGTACTTCTCAACAAATTGAAATGCTTCCGACCAGACATTTATCTGAAGATGCTGATCAAATCCGCACATCAAATAGATGGACAGAATGAGTTGTACGGCTATTGTAGCAAATGAAAGCTGCTTAAACACTTTACTACTCTTACTAGGAATGAGTAGCATAACCAATGCAACAAATAACGGAAGTAGAAAAATGTATGTTAGTAATTGCTGCACCTTGCTAAAAAAGTAGTATCCAACTTAAAATCAAAATAACAAAAACCAGAAGCCATAAAAGCTGTGTTTGTAGATCTCTTGAGCTTATTCCTGCTAGCACTCTTCCTATCTGCTTTGATAAGTACCCCACTAAGTTCACCGGACCATCGATAAAGAACCTATCGGCTAAAGCTAGCACCTTTGATACAACCACAGTTCCAACTCCAAGAAAATGAATCGTACCATCAATAATTCGACGATCCAACCTGTGCAAAAAAATGGCAATCATTTCAATAGAAAGAGCAAGATATTGATATACACTCGTCAAATAGAAACCAGTCTCTCCCAGCTTAAACCTACTATCTAGACTCGCATAGTTTTGACTAAATGACGATCCCGGCTTGAAGAATGAATAGGCTAATACCAAACCCGATACGGTCATAATCAATGAAAGTATCATCACAATTCTGGCTACCCAAGCTGAGGTCTCCTCGGAGGGATCCAAAAAGATGCCTAGCCAAGAATGATGTGCAAATGGATCAAGATTGAAGATAAACCATAGAGATCCCACCGCAAGCAAAACAAGTGGTACTTTCATCGCTCTAGGCTCATTGATTTTCTTTAACTCGACAGCTAGCCTATTCTCACCAAAAAACACCAGAAGTAGCATTTTACCGACGTAAAGCGCTGTAATCAAGGCAGTGATCAATGCAACATCTGGGATCAAATAGGCCCAAGTTCCAATCTCATTTGCCCACTGCCAACCTCCGATAATAATCCCTTCCTTCGACATAAAACCTGTAAAAAAGGGAACCCCAGCTAGCGCAAGACCACACACCAAAAAAGAACGGAAAGTCCAAGGAATCTGATTTCTCAGCCCTCCCATCAACCGCATGTCTTGCGGATCATCATGTGTACTTTGATGCATGTAGTGAATAATGGATCCAGCACCCAGAAAAAGTCCAGCTTTGAAAAACGCATGTGTGAAAAGGTGAAAAAAAGCGGCATTGGCTGCCCCCACTCCTACTCCCATCACCATATAACCCAATTGTGAAATCGTTGAGTATGCCAACACCTTCTTTATGTCATTTTGGAAGAGTGCGCAAATAGCACCATATAATGCAGTCACAGTTCCAACTACTGCAATAGGAATCAAAGCATCTTGGTGCAAAAAAGGGGATAGTCTAAATAGTAAGTACACGCCTGCTGCAACCATCGTAGCTGCATGTATTAGAGCAGATACTG
>JABSPG010000310.1:3147-5446 GCA_013214445.1 Ekhidna sp.
GGTCCCACCATTGCTTTAGTTAGCCAGCCGGAAAAAGGCAGCTGTGCAGACTTTCCAAAAGCGCCTATCGCGATCAATACAGATGGAAAGAAAAGAAGTGATTGACTCATTTCTGAAATCGTCACCGTCCCATCTGCGTTAATAATCAATATACCTATCAATAGTGCTACATCCGCAACTCTGTTGACCATAAACACTTTTCTAGCCGATTGGGGAACACCCTCTTTTTTATACCAAAATCCTACCAGAAGGTAGGATGATAGTCCAACCAATTCCCAAAAAACAAAAAGGAGCAATAGGTGATCTGCGACTAGTAGACCCAGCATAGACGAGGTGAATAGCCCTAACTTAAAGTAGTACCGACCTCTTCCTACATCTTCTTTCATATACGATAATGAAAAAAGATGTACAAGGAACGAAACGAGGAGTACGAGAGAGATAGAAATACTGGCAATACCATCAATCCTGATCGAGATCAAATAACCAGGAAACCACTCGAAAGATTGTGAAAAATCAGTACTCGGAGAAATGATGAATAGCGATGCAAGCAAAGCCACAGCTATGGAAGAAACCGCAACGATATTATTCTTCAACAAATAACTAAAAAACCCGCCTAAGACTGGCAGTATCAACACAAGCAATATCATCACTCCTAAACTCACTGACTACTGGTATGGATTGGTGACGAAGAATCCTGAGCCCATTCTGTCCAAGACCCATCGTATACTGGGCTCACCTGCTCCGTTCGTATATAATTGGCTAGTGCTAAAATGCAAGCAGTTAAACCTGATCCACATGAAAAAACTAAAGGTTTATCTTGGGCACTAGTCTCAAAAACTTCGCTTAATTCAATTGCAGATTTCAAAAAGTAGCCATCCAAAACTTCAGGATATGGTAAGTTGGACGAATTAGGAATATGACCTGACTTAAGCCCCTCCCTTGGCTCTGGAGCAGATCCATCAAATCTACCCTGTGACCTAGCATCCACCACATGAAATAGATCCTGATCAATATTTTGTAAAACCTCTTCACGGGTCTTTACCATCTCCGAATTGAAAGAAACTTCAAAATTCCCCTCTTTTTCCCTGGATCCAGGTGTCCTGGAAACTGCACCACCTTGATCAATCCATGCGGGAAGACCTCCATTGAGCACCATCACTCTTTCATGTCCCATCACTAGAAACATCCACCAGACCCGTGGGCTAAAATACACCCCTTGGGTATCGTAGATTACTACCTCATCACCCTTTTTGATACCCAGCTTTTGGGATTGTTCCTGGAAATATTTAGGATCTGGGAGTGTGTTGGGTAAATCGCTCTCTTGATCAGAAAATTCTTTCAAATCAAAATGTATTGCTCCTGGTATGTAAAGACCTTCTAAAGAATTATCCAGTGCATTGACACTACTCAACTGAGTAGCATCTAAGATGACAAGATTCTCGTTGTTTAAATTAGCCTTTAACCACTTTGCTGATACTAGCCCTTTCATGAATTCCCAATTTTATCTAGTTCATCCAAATTGGACACATTCACCTTTCGATAGATATTAAGCAGAATAGCTAAACCAATAGAAACTTCACAGACTGTAAGCACTACAGCGAAAACAGCGAAAAGTTGACCAGAGCGAGATGGATCACCAATTGAAAAGCTGGCCAAAATCAAATTTGCAGCGTTAAGCATTAACTCGACTCCTATCAAAACAAAAATCGCATTCCGTTTAGTGAGTACCACATACAAGCCTGCACTGAAAAGAAAAGCAGCTATGTAGAGAAAGTATGGTAATAGGGCCTCACTCATCTGCTGCCATTTTAGCTAAGTAAGTAGCTCCTACCAGTGCCACTAGTAATATGAAAGCAATTAACTCAAACGCCACGATATGCTCTGTCAAAAATGCAATTCCAACCTGCCGTACTTGATCGCCCTGATTGCCATGAACTTTTAATGTCCCATCAAACTGTGAGAATAGAAAAAGGAGTCCTGCGAAAACAACCAGCGAAATCAGAGTACCCAACAGCTGGTTCCTAGATTCTGAAATCACCTTCTCCCCTCTCAATCTATTGGTCATCATGACACCAAATACCAATAATATCACGACACCACCTGCATAGAGCATGATTTGCACAACGGCCAAAAACTCCGCAGAAAGTAATACATAAAGACCTGCAACTCCAATCAGTGCCAACGCCAGTGCATAGGCAGCATGCACGATGTTTTTTGTAAAAACAATGATCATCACCCCCAGCACAATAATGATCGACAATGAAATGAATACTGCGCTGATCAGTTCTTTTTAGGTATT
>JABSPG010000311.1 GCA_013214445.1 Ekhidna sp.
TGCCGGCGGAAAGTTCGATAAAGACACCTATAAAGTGTCTGGTGGTCTTCATGGAGTAGGCGTTTCATGTGTGAATGCCTTATCATCGAAATTGGTAGCTACTGTTCACAGAAATGGAAAAATATTCCAGCAAGAATACAGCATTGGTATACCCAAAGAGCCAGTAAAAGAGATTGGAAAAACAGACATCAGTGGGACGATTATCCATTTCCAACCAGACATGGATATTTTCACCCCAAATAAATACAATTCAGAAACGATAGCATCTAGATTACGTGAGCTTTCCTTTTTGAATGCGGGAATCACCATTCACATGATCGACCACCGGAATCTTGACGAATCTGGTGAAGCATATAAGGAAACATTTTTCTCCGAGGGAGGACTTGCTGAGTTCGTGACTTATTTGGACTCTACCAGAGAAAATCTTATTCCTGATCCCATTTATATGACAAGTGAAAAAGGAATCGTTCCAGTAGAAGTTGCTTTGAGCTACAATACTTCATATTCTGAAAACGTAGTATCCTATGTAAACAACATTAATACGATTGAAGGGGGTACTCACGTCTCAGGTTTTAGAAGAGCATTGACCAGAACCCTAAAGAGCTACGCAGATAAATCTGGCCTACTAGACAAAGTAAAGGTCGATATATCCGGAGACGATTTTCGTGAAGGTCTGACAGCTGTGATTTCTGTAAAAGTAGCTGAGCCCCAATTTGAGGGGCAGACAAAAACGAAACTAGGAAACTCTGAAGTTATGGGTGCGGTGGACACTTGCGTTAGTGAAATACTGAATGAGTACCTGGAGGAACATCCAAAAGAAGCGAAACAAATAGTCTCGAAGGTAATAATAGCAGCGCAAGCAAGACATGCTGCAAGAAAAGCGAGAGAAATGGTTCAGCGAAAGAACGTGCTTTCGGGAACCGGATTACCTGGTAAACTCGCTGATTGCTCAGACAAAGATCCTGCTGTTTGTGAGTTGTATCTCGTTGAGGGAGACTCTGCAGGTGGGTCAGCAAAGCAAGGCAGAGATCGGAAATTTCAAGCCATATTGCCTTTACGAGGAAAGATCCTGAATGTAGAAAAAGCGCAAGAACATAAGATCTATGACAATGACGAAATTAAGAATATGATCACAGCTCTTGGAGTCTCTTTTGGAACGGAAGATGACGAAAAAGCTCTGAATATGGAAAAGCTGAGATATCATAAGATTATCATCATGACAGATGCAGATATCGATGGCAGTCACATTAGAACTCTCATTCTTACTTTCTTCTTTAGGTACATGAGACCATTAATTGAAAAAGGGTATCTCTACATTGCCCTACCACCGCTCTACTTGATCAAAAGAGGTAAAACGGAGAAATATGCTTGGTCTGAAGACGATCGTGTAAGAGTCACCAAAGAAATTGCTCCAGAAGGAAAAGAAGACTCTGTAGGCGTGCAACGATATAAAGGTCTTGGAGAAATGAACCCTGAACAGCTTTGGACTACAACAATGGATCCAGAGCATAGAAGTCTAAAGCAAGTAACAATAGAATCAGCTGCTGAAGCAGATCACCTTTTCTCCATGCTAATGGGTGACGAAGTTGCTCCTAGGAGAGATTTTATAGAAAAGAATGCAAAATATGCTAAAGTAGATGTTTAGTTTTTACTTCGAGAATATGATCTGATACATTGCTTGCATGAACTTCCAGATCACAGCAAATGTGAACAAGATTGCGGAACCGAATGCAAAAATGATCAGAAGAAAAAAGTCTAGAATTTTATCCATTTTGGGTCAGGTATGTTTAAGTATCAATATACAACAGACTAACTCATCTTTTTACCTTTCTGTTCAATATTTTTTCGGAGATGAAATATAATTTTATTAAGAAATCAATTTTCATACTAATATTTGGTTGTTACGCATTCTCCTTAATGAGCCAAAGCTACTGGCAGCAAAGAGTTGACTATCAAATGGCTATCGATTTCAATGTCGATAAACATCAGTTTGCTGGAAAGCAGACTTTGAAGTACTACAATAATAGTCCTGACACACTAAGAAAAGTCTTTTATCACCTTTACTTCAATGCTTTTCAGCCTGGTAGTATGATGGATACTAGAAGCAGATCAATTGAAGACCCAGATGGAAGAGTTGGAGATCGAATCTCTAAATTGGATAATTCAGAGATTGGGTATCACAAGATTATTACTTTGACCCAAGATGATGAAAATGTGATATTTGAAATTGAAGGAACTGTGCTAGAAGTAACCTTATCAAAACCGATACTGCCCGGTTCCAGTACAGTCTTGGATATGAATTTTCAAAGTCAAGTACCCATTCAAATTAGACGTAGTGGAAGGAATAGTGCAGAGGGAATAGACTACAGCATGGCTCAATGGTACCCCAAAATAGCAGAGTATGACGAACGAGGCTGGCACGCTCACCCCTATGTGGCTAGAGAATTCTACGCTCCCTGGGGAGATTTCGATATCAAATTGACAATCGATAAAAAGTACGTGGTTGCAGCAACAGGGCTCTTACAAAATGGAAATGACATAGGTTATGGGTACCAGGAACAGGGAATCGATGTTAAACGAAAAGGCAAAAAGCTAATATGGCACTTCAAGGCAATTAATGTACATGATTTTGTGTGGGCTGCTGATCGCGATTATGTGCAAACCACGTCTCAGGTGCCAAATGGTCCCTTGTTGAGATTCTTTTATCAACAAAATAGTAAAACCGAAGCATGGGAAGACTTACCAGAATTGGCTGTAAAAGCTTTCTCTTTCATTGAAAAGAACTTTGGTAAATATCCCTACAGTCAATATTCGATCATCCAAGGTGGAGATGGAGGTATGGAGTATCCCATGGCTACATTGATTACAGGTGAAAGAAATATAAAAAGCTTAGTGGGTGTGACAGTCCATGAAGCTCTACACAGTTGGTACCAAGGAACGCTGGCCACAAATGAAAGCTACTATGCCTGGATGGATGAAGGATTTACAACCTATGCAACGGCAGAAACCATGGCGCAGCTTTTCGATGGATCTGACCGAACCCAAGCAAGAAACTACCAAGTCTATGACTACTTAACTCTTACTGGTAAGGAAGAAGCACTGAGTACACATTCAGATCACTTCAATACCAACTCTGCTTACAGCCTTGGATCCTACTATAAAGGCGCCATTGCACTAGCTCAGATGAACTATTTGATAGGTAAAGAATCCACTGCAAAAGCCCTGAAGAGATACTATAATGAGTGGAAGTTCAAGCACCCTGACGCCAATGATTGGATCAGAGTCTTCGAAAAAGAATCAGGTGTTGAATTAGATTGGTATCTAGATTACTGGGTAAATAGTACTCACACCATCGACTATGCAATCGATTCAGTTGGTGGAAATGATGAGTCTACCAGTATCACTCTAAAAAGAGAAGGAAAAATGCCAATGCCCGTAGATATCTACGTGACTTTCATTGACGGAACAAAGAAGATCTACTACACTCCATTAGTAATGATGAGAGGAGAGAAAAAAAATGAAACCTCAATCGAAAGAAAAACTTTGCCAGATTGGCCTTGGACACATACATCATATCAGTTTTCAATCGACAGACCAATCCAGGACATCAAAACAATAGAAATTGACGAAAGTGGTTTCATGGCTGACGTCAATAGGAAAAACAATACCTGGAGGCAGGACTAATCCGTTGCTTTCTCAACTTTGCCCTTTATGGTAATGATCTGAGTAGGCGCTACCGGATCATTTGAATACAGGCTAATAGACTTGTATTGATTACCTCTCATTTCAGATGTATCAAATAGAATCTTTAATGTTTGACTTCTACCCTTCTTGATTCCACGATCCTTTAGCTCATAAGTAATGCAGCCACAATTAGACTTGACCTTTCTAAAGAACAACTTCTCCTGCCCTTTATTAAACAGCTCAACTTCAATCTCAATTTTTTCTCCCGCAATAGCACTACCGAAATCATAGCTTCTATCAGAAATCTCCAACTTTGGCGCTCGATCCAATTCCTCGGCTGTCATTTCAGGGAAAAACTCATCAATAACAGCTATTACTGAAAGAGACTCTTCGACACTTTTGTCAAGCTTAATATTATCACTGACATATCCAAAATCTTCCTTTTTCCTGGGGTCATAGCGGACTAATATTTGACCAACTTGTCTTGGACTAACTGATCCGTTTACTAATGAGACAGAAATATGATTTGGTAAATCCATTCTCTCATTTGAGAGAGTGACTAATGTGTCAGAATTATTATATACATCAAACTTTTTCTCAGCAACCTTTTCATTTGTCATTTTCCCCAAATTCAAACCTCGATATTTCAATCTTAGATCCAAACCTGAAATGACTGGAAATTCTTGTTCCGGTGTTTTTGGCTTAGGTTTTACATACCCTGAAATGTATAAGGTCTGATTAGATGCAGCATCAGTCGTAGTAAGTCTTAATGACTTACGAAATCTCCCCGGCCTGTTTCTGGGATTATACTTTACTTTTACAAAGCCTGAGTCTCCTGGCATAACTTCTTCTCTAGTCCAACCAGGTGTTGTACAGCCACAGGAAGCTTTAACATTTGTAATCTTAATTGGATTGTCACCATTATTTACGAAAGTGAATGTATACTCAGCAGGGCCTCCCTCTTCGGCAATGTCTCCAAAGCTATGATCTGTAATCTCAAAACGTAGATTAGATTGAGCATTTACAAATCCACAAAATACCAAAAGCAAAACACTCTGTACTATTCTCATTTTTTTCTTTTTAATTCTTAGCAAAGCAAGATAAAAAACGCAATTATTTAGGTTTGCACAAAATTAAAACGAATGGCGAGAATACTCACAGGCATACAAAGTTCAGGTAAACCACATCTTGGCAATCTTCTAGGTGCAATCATGCCTGCCATTGAGCTATCAAAGAATAAGGATAACGAATCATTTTTCTTCATAGCAGATCTGCATTCGTTAACAACGATCAAAGACTCCAAACAGCGAATAGAAAACACAAATGCCGTGGCAGCAGCTTGGCTAGCCTGTGGTTTTGACACAAGTACCAATACATTTTATAGACAATCCAGAGTTCCTGCTTGCTGCGAGTTGACCTGGTATTTGAACTGCTTCACACCGTTTCCAATGCTTGCAAATGCACATTCCTTTAAAGACAAATCCGACAAACTAGCGGATGTAAATGCTGGCCTGTTTGATTATCCAGTACTAATGGCCTCCGACATCCTCTTGTACGATGCAAACTTCGTACCTGTTGGAAAGGATCAAAAACAGCACTTGGAGATGACAAGGGATATTGCTTCTTCATTCAATCACCAATTCGGAGAAACTTTCACTATCCCAGAAGCATTGATCGATGACCATGTAATGACTATACCTGGTACAGATGGTCAAAAGATGAGTAAAAGCTATGGAAATATTATTGACATATTTC
>JABSPG010000312.1 GCA_013214445.1 Ekhidna sp.
TGGTTAGGTCCCGACTATATGGATCATCTTGTTCAAGAGGAATTCTCCAGCTGAGTACTTTTTTAGAATACCTGTTTTTTGCAAAGCTGAAAGTTACATCACCAAACTGCTCTTCTGTTCGCAATTCTGATTGAGTTATGCTAGCGTCGGAGATGAACACTACAGAGTCAATGTAGAATATTTTGTGTTGAGATTCGCCAGGAGGATTTTTAATAACAGTTCTAACCGTGAGAGTGTCCTTTCCAAGCATTGTTGAATCTATTTGAAAACCTATATACTGTTTGGAAAATTCGTAATATCCATTATTTACAGCAAGATCATATAGAAAATCTCGTTCCTCAGAGAGATGTTCTTGGTCATAGAAGTCTTCCTGGAGTGGGGCTTCTTTTAAGTTTTCTGCAACAAGTTCAGCAAGCAGAGGATCTTCAATTTGGTACTCAATTGAATCAATATAGAATTGATTGTTTAAATCTATGTGATAGTCTAGATTGATGTATCTCCCTTTATTTCCGGCCCAACCGCTTACCCAATCTCTTAAATCCCTCCCGAACTTGCCAAATGATCCTAGACTGTCATAGTTAGAGGTGTCTATCTTTATTGTCGCTTCAAAATAGCCCTTGGAGCTTAGGTATTGTCGTATTTTCTCCGCGGTGAGTCTCGTGCTAGCATGACTGTATATTGAGAGTGGCTCACCCCATCTCATCAATTGATTTCCCTGCTGCACTTTGCGATTTCTTTTATCGTATTTTTTCGCTTTTTTGTTTTTTAGACGTTTCTCTTTTTTTTCGCTCTTGGCCAGCGCTATCCTTTTGTCATATTTGGCTTCTGTCGAATCCCTTTTAGCGATGGCCTTTTGTTTATCATAGCCTTTAAAAATGAAGCCATTCTCACCCATTTTATATAGATGAGCTAGGTGAGTGAAAGGATATCCGAGTATGACTCTACTATTCCTTTTTTCCTCGAAAAGCCCTGTGGAGTTATCCGCTAACGAACCAGATACACCTACTACTCTCTGCTTTGCCAAAATCTTTTGATCTTCTTCCAAAAACTTTGAGCCAAGACAGGAGGTAAGAAATATCCCTGCGAATAGTGATATTTGACTCAGTTTTAAAAATTTTCTCAAATCAGATGCTTTCTAAGAAGGATCAAAAGTTTATAAAATCTCTCAAAATTAAGAAGTACCGATCTCGTGAAAAACGCTTTTTGGTCGAAGGCTCTAAAAATGTGAAAGAGTTGATAAATTCTGACTTTAAGATAGAGATAATAGTCGGTACCGAGGCTTATTTTGCTCGTAATTTGAAGAGCCTTGATTGTAGGGCTGAAGTAGTTAACGAAAAATTGTTAACTGATATCGGGACCTTCAAGACAAATGAAGACGCTATTGCAGTTGCGCAAGTCAAAAATTTTGGGTTACATAATTTGAGCACAAGAGATCACGTTTTCGTTCTGGATGGGGTTAGCGATCCTGGTAATGTTGGAACAATCATTCGAACACTTGACTGGTTCGGATTTAACCAGCTTGTTTGTTCAAATGACTCTGCAGAATTTTATAGCCCTAAGGTGATCAATAGCACGATGGGTTCTTTTACTCGTGTTAGAGTAATTCATTGTGATCTTGGAGATTTTTATCATCAAAACAAGCTTCGTGTTTTTGCAGCAGATATGACTGGCACTAGCCTTAAGGATATGGAAGTCTTGGAATCTACTGTTTTTGTGATGGGCAGTGAATCCCATGGAGTTAGTGAACAGACGAAAGCTCACTGTACAAGCACCATAACGATACCTGCTTTTGGACAAGCAGAGTCCCTAAATGTCGGAGTTGCCACAGGAATTATCGCCTCTCAGTTACGCATCTCATGAAATTTCTTCATCAAAGACAATGTTGATGCATCATGGGATCCATCTTCTCCACTCTTTATTTCCTTAAGGATTGGTTTGGAGAGTTGTTTGCCTAATTCCACCCCCCATTGATCAAAACTAAATATATTCCAGATGAGCCCTTGTGTGAATACTCTGTGCTCATAGTATGCAACTAAGCTTCCCAGATTGAATGGATTCAGTTCCTTGATTAGAATACTAGTTGATGGTCTATTGCCTTTAAATACTTTTGAGTTGACAAGCAGGTCACTTGCTCGATCACCTACTTCTGTCAGTACTTGTTCTTTACTCTTCCCAGTGAGCAGCGCTTCTGACTGAGCGAAAAAATTAGCAAGCAGTTTTTCATGATGATCAGTATGATTATGGGCAGGCTGAGCAATAGCAAGAAATTCGCAAGGAATCACCTTAGTTCCTTGGTGAATAAGTTGGTAGAAAGCATGCTGACCATTTGTTCCAGGCTCTCCCCAAATGATTGGTCCAGTTTGGAAGGATACTTCCTGCGCATTTCGATCGATATACTTTCCATTACTTTCCATATCGACCTGCTGAAGGTAGGAGGGAAGATACCTTAGTCTATGATCATAGGGAAGTATTGCCATTGAATCATAGTGCAAAAAGTTATTGTACCAGATTCCAATCAGGGCGGATAGAACCGGTAAGTTATTTTCTAGTTCCTCAGTCCTGAAGTGATCATCCATCCTTTTGGCTCCACGTAAAAGATTTTGGAAATGTTCGAATCCTACAGTGCAGGCAATAGAAAGACCGATGACTGACCACAATGAAAATCTACCACCAACCCAATTCCAGAATTCAAACATGTTTTCCGTGGAGATTCCGAATTCAGTTACTGCTTTTTCGTTGGTACTGACAGCAACAAAATGCTGGCTAATTGTTTCGTTAGATCCCCCATTAGACAAAAACCATTCTCTAGCTGACAAAGCATTTGTAATTGTTTCTTGAGTAGTGAAAGTTTTAGAGGCAATTATGAATAGCGTGCTTTCTGGGTTTAGTTCTTCAAGCACTTCCACCATCTGAGCTGCATCCACATTGGATATGAAATGTGGGGTAATACTCTTCCAGTAAGGCTTGAGAGCGTAGGTAACCATTTTGGGACCTAGGTCAGACCCTCCAATGCCAATATTTACAATATCAGTGATTCTTTTTCCAGAGTAGCCAACCCATTCGCCGTTTTGGATAGAAGTTGAAAATTCTTTGACTTTTTCTAATTCCTTAGATACCTCTGGTTTTGAATTACTTCTTAAAGCGGTGTGCAATACCGATCTGTCCTCCGTCTCGTTAATTGACTGACCATCAAACATTGATTGAATGCCTTCTTGAAGTTTGCATTCACGTGCAAGTTCTAGCAATGTTTTGAAGGTAGCATTGCTAACACTGTTTTTGGAGAAATCGAAATGAAATTCATCAAAATCGAATGAAAAGTCATTTACCCTTAAAGGATCATTCAGAAGCTTCTGAATACTCTCATTTTCTGAAGAAAGCTCACTCAGTTTTGCCCAAGACGAGGTTGTCGTAGGATCTATTTTAGGCAACATAAACTAACTGTTAAAAAAGTCCAGGTACTATACCTTCTCTGACAAAGAGGTAATATGAATATGCGACGAAGCAAATGATATAGACAATACCTTCACTTCGATCCAATTTGTATTTGTTCAAAGTGAACATAAAAAGGAATAGCATTAAAGTTCCAACCATGACAATGATAAGGTCGGTGTTCAGTGAAGGGGTATATACCAATGGTGCATGTACCAAAGCTGTAGACCCAAGCACAAGCAACAAATTAAAAATGTTAGAACCCACGATATTTCCTACTGCTAGGTCTGACTTTTTATGGAATGCAGCTACCGCTGAAGTTGCAAGTTCAGGCAGAGAGGTCCCAGCCGCCAATATTGTCAACCCAATCATCTTGTCACTAACCTTGAAAAACTTAGCAATCTCGACAGCATTATCAACGATTATCTTTCCTCCAAGTACAAGACCAACAATTCCAAAAACAATCATCAAGGTTGTTTTTAAACTACCATGAACTTCAATGTCTTCTAATTCTGCCTCAGGATTTCTACTCAAATTCATAAAGATGTAGACCAGAAACATCACAAACATGACCAATAGAATGATCCCGTCCTTTGTATCTAGCCCATTGGTGTCGCTACCGACGAACAGCGAGTCATTCACTAATGCAAAAAAGATTAAAGTGGCAAGCAGTGAGTAAGGCACTTCCTTCCATAGCGCATTTCTTTCAACCGTCAATGGATAGATTATGCTCGCTATGCCCAAGATTAGAAATATGTTGAAAATATTGGATCCGATGATGTTACCAAATACAACTTCATTGGCGCCACTGCCGCCATCTTGAACAGAACCTGAAATGATATTTACTACTAACTCAGGAGCCGAAGTTCCCATAGCGACCACTGTGAGACCAATTGCAATGTCAGAAACATTAAACCTTTTTGCTAAAGATGATGCTCCATCGACGAGATAATCTGCTCCTTTTATCAATAGGACAAAACCCATGACAACAAGTAGAAAATTTAAAGCTACACTGCCCAAATTAGTAAAGGTTAGGTTGGTGACTCACTATACTTATGGAATTTTAAATTCCTTTCTCTAATCGTCGCAAATTAACACTTTTGAGTTGTTTAATCCAATATTTAGTGAACGGATCACAAATTCAAGTCTTTCAATAAGTTATGGACTTTGTTTTTCAAGATTCTCTCCGTTTCAAAGTAGTCATTATTCTCAAGCTGTCTTTTGACTGAAAAGTAGAATTTTATTTTGGGTTCTGTTCCAGATGGTCTCACACTCACCTTTGTTCCATCCTTTGTTAAGTACTGTAAAACGTTTGATTTAGGAAAAGCTATACTCTCAGTTCTACCATCTGCATAAGTTTGATTTCCGCTTTGATAGTCAATTACAGATAGAACCTCTGATCCAGCTAACATTTTAGGGGGTTTTTCACGGAAATCGACCATCATTTGTCTTATTTCATCTGCTCCTTTTAAACCTTTCTTGGTTATCGATTTAAGCTCTTCATAATAAAATCCGAATTCCTGATATATGCTTGTCAGTAGTTCGAAAACTGTTAGTCCTTGTGCTTTTGCCCAAGCTGCCAGTTCAGCGATTATGACACTGCTAGCTACAGCATCTTTGTCTCGCACCTGCTCACCGATCATATATCCGTAGCTTTCTTCACCACCTCCAATGAAGACTTCATTTCCTTCCTTATTTCTAATGAGATCAGCTATCCACTTGAATCCAGTCAAGGTATCATAGCACTTTGTTTTAAAAGACTCTGCTATGTCCTTAATCAGTTCGGTAGTTACAATGGTCTTGCCTATGTACTCATTGCCATTTAATCCTTTTTCTTGCAATTTTTTTAGCAGATAGTAGACTAATAATGAACCTGTTTGATTTCCATTAAGAAGTTGAAATTCTCCTCTGGTATTTTTCACGGCTATCCCAACTCTGTCAGCGTCAGGGTCGGTAGCTAAGACAAGGTCTGCATCGATGCTTTCTGCTTCCTTAAGTGCA